>NZ_JACJFI010000022.1 GCF_014164505.1 Shewanella sp. SG41-4
TCTCTATTCTACAAAATAAGTCTAAAAAATAATTAATACCCATTAACCTGTCGATTACCATTACAGAGGGAATGATTGAACAAAATGGTTATTTCCTTTTCAATACCACTATTTCTAGGTTCTAGGTCGCTGCGCGGCTAGATGCTATAAAATCTTAGCAGCGAAGCTGCCCCTATTCCTGAGATAGCAAGCGGTGACGAGAGAGATTAAGAGATGACAAGCCGAGAGCCTAGGTGCTAGACCGCTTTATCCGTGAGCGCAGCGTTCGCTTGTTATCGCTTGTTTCACTTCCTAGCAGGACGCAGTCCGCCCTAGCAGCGAAGCGACCCTAGTGATAATCCTTTTGCACCAAAGTGTTACAATACAGTCCTGAACGCTTTTGCCTGTTTACGCTTTTGATACATAGGCACAATTTGCACCACAAATACCGCACACACAATCAGCACGATTCCCATAAATGAAAATGCATCGATGTTCGCACTGGTAAACACCCCGCTCCACCAGCCAAAACTGACCACCAATTCAGTGGCACTAAAACTCAATACCGGCGTTAACGACAACATCGCACTCACTTGCGCGGTTGGCCAATAATGTAAAGCTTGGCCAAAACAGCCATACGCAATCAAAGTATTGGCACCACAAAATAGCACTATCCACCATTGATCGAGCGTCATTGCTTCAAACTGGCTAAAGTCACTAAATGGCGCCATAACCACGATTCCTAATGCGTAGATAAATAACAGCACATTACTAGGCGATAACCGCTGACTCACCGACTTTTGCAATAATGCATAACTGGTCCACGACATCACCGAAAACTGCACAATCATAATCCCAACCAACACTTGATGATCGCTCGCTTGATTTAAATCGAGCTGCGGATGGAAAAACATCAACATGCCTAATCCAAGCGTGGCAAAACAACTGAGTTGAAATGCATTGAAACGTTCTTTGAAAAATAACACCCCACCAAATGCCAAGAAAAAAGGCGCGGTTTGAAAATTAAGCTGGGCAGTGCCTGGAGCTAAATATCCTAACGAATAAACAAACGACACGTAATTGCACATCAACAGCACACCAGCTAACACTAATTTCAACCACACAGATGAAGGCAAACCAACAAATTGGCGCAATGCACCTAGGCGCCATTGAATTAACAAGGTCACGACTAATGCCATTACAAACCGAAACCATGTCAGAGTCACTGGCGTAATGAATCCGCCCGATAGCTTTAATGCTATGGGCAAAATACCCCAGAAAAATACTGCTATAGAAACAAATATCAGTCCTAAACGGGTATTCGCGCTTTCTTGTTCACTGTTCACGTTGGTTTATCCATCACATCATTAAGGCGTGAATTCTGCCTGAATAACCCAATAAAGTCTTTATCAAGAAAGGCTAACCTTACCCTTGATTGTTCGCATAACAAAAAAGCCTATTTCAACACCTCCTTTTATCGTGCAAACGCATTGAATGCAGGTAAAATAGCCGCCATAAAAACCCTTTGTACCCTACTACCTAAGGAATACTCGCATGAGTCTTGCCGATTCCGTTCTTGCCGTGAACAATGATTTACCTATCCGTACCGACAAGCCTGTCCACAGTGGCAAAGTACGCAGTGTTTACTGGTTAACCGACACAGACAGTCGCCGCTTAATTCGCGACAAAGGTTACGATGTACCTGAAGATACTCCGCTAGCGATTATGGTGATCAGCGACAGGATCTCGGCGTTCGATTGTATTTTTCATGGCGAAGGTAACTTGCAGGGTATTCCAGGTAAAGGCGCAGCACTGAATGCGATTTCAAATCATTGGTTTGGCTTGTTCGCCGAAAATGGTTTAGCCGACAGCCATATTCTAGATATTCCACACCCTTTTGTATGGATAGTGCAAAAAGCTCGCCCTATTAAAGTTGAAGCTATTTGCCGCCAATATATTACCGGTTCAATGTGGCGTGCTTATTCAAAAGGCGAACGGGTATTTTGCGGTATCACCTTGCCAGAAGGGTTAAGCAAAGATCAAAAACTGCCAGAGTTGCTGATCACCCCATCAACCAAAGGTATTTTAACCGGTATTCCAGGCGTGCCTGCGCAAGATGACGTTAACATTAGCCGTAGTGATATTGAAGCTAACTATCAGGCATTTGGGTTTGAAAAACCACAAGATATCGACTTATATGAAACCTTGCTAAAGCAAGGTTTTACGGTGATTTCAGATGCATTGGCTAAACTTGACCAAGTATTTGTTGATACCAAGTTTGAGTTTGGCTACGTTAACGATAAAAATGGCGACTCAAAACTGATTTACATGGATGAAGTCGGTACCCCTGACTCATCACGTATTTGGGACGGTGCCGCTTATCGTGAGGGCAAGATTGTTGAAAACTCAAAAGAAGGCTTCCGCCAGTTCTTACTGAATCATTTTGACGATGCCGACATTTTGCTAAACAAAGACAGAATGCCAGAACGTGAAGCGCTTGCTCGTGACAATGACTTACCATTAGACGCAATGATGAATGTGTCGCGCACTTATATTGGTGTTGCAGAAAAAGTCACAGGTTCAAGCATTCCATTACCTGCCAATCCAAAAGCGGACATTATTAAAGTGTTACGTGAACATTATGATTTAATTGTATAAAAAATAATTTCACATAACAAATAAGGCGCTAATAGCGCCTTGTTTGTTATTAGCCGACACATTAATGCCTGCTTATCTCCGCCCCAACACCATCGTCAGAGAATAGCGTTACACGACCATCAATAAGCCTTCAACCACTAAACACTCAGCAAACATCACCTAGTACACAATTTCCCGCGATTAAATAATACGGCGAGACAAACCGACCTTTGTTAACACTCAAAATATGGATCCGTCCTTGTAACATGTGGCATACATTAATTTGTCAATTCAATCTCAATAACTAACCAGTAGATATTAAGCAAGAATGACAGAAGCCATTACTTTTTATTCTCTCTGAATTTTTAACGAGTAGAGTATTTGCTCAATATTTATTGTTTATTAAATAAATTCTGCTAACGTGTTTGCAGTGTTACTTTGCGCACATACTGTGCAATTGTTTGCGCCAGTGCACAAAAATGGCCATAATAAATTCATATAGACCCACTATAACAATAAAGAACATGGAAGCGTCGATGGAAAATTTAATTAAAACGCCTGTTGAGATGTTGTCTCATTGGGTTGATACGCAAGGTGACAAAGTTTACCTTCGCCAGCCAATTGGCGGTAAATATGTTGATTTCACATGGCGTGAGGTTCAGCAAAAAATGCAACAAATTGCAGGTTCACTGCGCCATTTAGGTTTAGAGCGTGGCGACAAAGTTGCGGTATTATCGAAAAACTGCGCCGAGTGGTTTATTGTCGATTTAGCATTAATGTACGGTGGTTACATTAGTGTGCCGGTGTATCCAACCGCAAATGCCGAAACCATTCGCTATATACTCGAACACAGTGGTGCTAAAGCTATCTTTACCGGTAAGCTTGATCATTGGGCTGAACAAGAAGCTGCCGTTGGCGGTGAAATTCTCCGTTTAGCCTTGCCATATGACACCATGCCTGCCCAATATCATTGGGAACAGCTATTAAAGCTAGGACAACCGCTTGTTGACGAGCTGTTACCCACTGCAGATCAAGTCATGACACTCATTTATACTTCGGGGTCAACTGGCAAGCCAAAAGGTGCGATACAAACCTTTACCAGCTATGGCTGGACATGTGAAGCGGTGATCCGTGACTTACAAACTAATACGACTGACCGACTATTATCTTATTTACCGTTAGCACACATTACCGAACGTGTGGCTATTGAAGGTTCATCATTCTATTCAGGGGCAACGGTTTCTTTTGTTGAAAGCCTCGACTCATTTGTTGATGACATTCAACGCTGTCGTCCAACGATATTTTTCTCGGTACCGCGTTTATGGACGGTATTCCAACTAAATATCATCAATAAAATTGGTGATAAAAAGCTTAAAACCTTACTCAAGATACCTATCATTAGCGGTATTGTTAAACGTAAAATTAAGAAAGGTTTGGGGCTCGATCAATCTCGCTTGAACGGCTCAGGCTCAGCACCCATCCCACCATCATTGATTCAATGGTATTACAGCATTGGCATCGATATTTGTGAAGCGTGGGGAATGACCGAAAACTGTGCTTACTCGATAATTAACTTCCCATTCAACGCAAACAAGATTGGCACTGTTGGCCGTCCAGTTGAAGGATGCTTAATACGTCAAACTGAAGAAGGTGAGTTGTTGGTCAAAAGCCCTGGCTTAATGAGCGGCTATTACTTACAAGAAGAAGCCTCCGCAGCGGCATTTACTGAAGATGGCTTTTTCCACACTGGCGATTTATGTGAAATTGACGCAGACGGTTACATCGATATCACTGGCCGAGTTAAAGACAACTTCAAGACCTCAAAAGGTAAGTATGTAGCGCCAGTGCCGATTGAACGTAAATTGGCACAAGACACTCATGTAGACTTAATTTGTGTTATCGGTTCAGGTTTGCCGCATCCGATCGCATTAGTACAGCTTTCTGAAGGCTCAAAACTTCAGCCACGTGAAGAAGTCAGAACCTCTTTAAAAGAGACTCTCGACACTGTTAATCCACATTTAGAGTCACACGAACATATTGATGCCATTATCGTCGTCAATGATGAGTGGACCATTGAGAATGACGTATTAACCCCGACGTTAAAAATTAAACGTCATGTACTGGAAAAAGCGTTTACCTCCAAAGTAGAAGGTGTTCGCGGCGCTAAAGTACGCTGGGAAGACGAGTTGTAATAATCTGCTAACGATTATTTATCTACACAAAAAATACACGCTTTATGCGTGTATTTTTTTGACATATTCTGTCAATATACGCGCCATCAACTATGCAGCGTAAACAATGTCGTTGCGCACCATTTATTAGGCAGAAACTCGAATGTTAATTGCGTTATCCATTATCGGCGGTTTTATTATTTTAACCATTGGCGCTGAAGCACTTGTGCGCGGAGCCAGTGCCGTAGCGCTGCGTTTGGGCATTGCCCCACTTATTATTGGCTTAACCATTGTGGCATTTGGTACCAGCGCCCCTGAATTAGCGGTCAGTGTTAAATCAGCACTAGCAGGCAATCCAGGTATAGCCTTAGGCAATGTCGTCGGCTCCAACATTGTCAACATTGGTTTAATTCTAGCAATTACCGCTCTTATTCGCCCTATTACTGTGCAATCTCAAATGGTTAAGCGCGACATTCCTATCATGATTGCCGCTTCAATATTAATGTGGTTTTTGCTGCTTGATGGTGAAGTGAGCTTTATCGACGGTGCCATTTTATTTAGTGCGCTTGTGGGCTATTTAGTTTTTAGTTATGTCAGTGCCAAAAATAACCCAGAAGACCTAGATGTTGATGCCAGCCCGCAACCCCCTGGCTTATCCCTCGCATTAATTATTGTTGGTATCGCGATGTTAGTTGGTGGTGGCATATTATTTGTTGATGGTGCCGTCGATTTAGCCAAACAGTTTGGCATTAGCGAAGTCATCATCGGCTTAACCATTGTGGCTATTGGCACCAGTATGCCAGAGCTTGTCACCTCGGTGATGGCAGCCCTTAAAGGTCAAAGCGACATTGCCATCGGTAACGTTGTTGGATCAAATATTTTCAACGTACTCGGCATTTTAGGCGCAACAGCACTAATCCACCCAGTATCCGCTGCCGGATTTAACGAAATCGATTTTATCGCCATGCTGATTTTTGCCTTCATGGTATTACCGTTTGCTTGGAGTGGCTTACGTATTGGTCGCCGTGAAGGTAGTGTTCTGTTAGCTGGTTACCTTGGCTACACCAGTTATTTAGTGATGCAAGTGGTTTAAGTTATCGGAAATATTTCTGACACTAAAGACCGAATATTGATTCGGTCTTTTCATAACAAACTCTAAAAATTCACTCATATTTAACAAGCTCTACTGAAAATAAATGACATTTGTCATCTTCAATTGATGACCTTTGTGTCTAAGAATATCCTCCGTCTATCGCCATACTACACCTATCCCAACAACATCTTGATTGGGGGAAACGTAAATGGAGATAGCCATGAAAACCTTACTACTGATCACCAGCTTAACCTTAGTCAGCCACACTAGCTTTGCTAACATTAGCGATATTGATGCTGCAGCAAATACCATGAACATCACTGAACTAAGTCAATACAGTGAACAGGCTATTGATTATGAAAAAGCCTATGCTGATTATCGCCTAGCCATTACAGCCAACATCATCGGCCAACGTCAGCTCGCTACAGATGCATTAAACAATGCCCAGCACACACTAGAATCCCTTTTAGTCCAAAATCCATCAGCAGACCAACAAGCTCTACTTGCTGCGGTATACGGAATGCAAATCTCGTTTGATAATAGCAAAGGTGCTGTATTCGGAATGAAAACGGCGCAATTACTCCAACAAGCAACCGATCTAGAACCTAATAATCCACGAGTCAGCTTAGTGCGAGCAATTAATGCATTTTATACCCCTAGTGTATTTGGTGGCGGCCTCGACAAGTCGCAAGCATTAGCAACCCAAGCAATTAGTCAATTTGAGCAGCCTTGTAACGAAATCTGTTGGGGACATGCAGAAGCCTATACTTGGCGCGGTCTAGCGAAACAGGAACAAGGCGACTTAAAAGGGGCTTTACAAGATTGGCAAACCGCCATTGAGGTTGACCCTCAGTATGGTTGGGCGACATATCTGTTAAACCAACAAACAGTAAAGCAGTAATCGACCCGTTTATTATTACTCGCATAGGTTTTAGTTAGCGCGCAGTTACTCTATGATTAACTGCGCTAGGAGGCATAATGACATCTTGTTTATCATCTAATAATGAAAAAAGTTACGAGCAAAGAACCGCTTGGGTTTACCTCATAAACTTAGGTTTTTACTTTATCCCCCTGTATTTTATGGCCGGTCAATGGTTAAAGATTACGATTGCGATCGGATTATTAGTGCCCTTTATTATTGGTTATTTCTGGGCCTATAACAGTAGTAAAGAGCAAGCCCTCAAACCTATTGGGTTAATGTTTATCACAGCCATAGCGTCGTCATTTGTTAGTAGTGGCGCCATATCACTATTCAGCTTTTGCTGTTTCTTTATTGGTTTTTTCTACACACTTCGTACTGCAATATTGAGTTTTATCGGACTGAGTATGTTGCTTTTAGTCATCGATATCAGCATGGGTTACTCTGGCTACTTTTTTACTTTTTATGGTATGGGAATTTGTTTAGGGGTGGGAGTATTTGGTGTGATTGAACAAAATCGCCAACGAATAAAACGCCAGCAACAACAATCAAAAGATGAAGTCGCCAATTTAGCCACCGCATTAGAACGCGAACGTATTGGCCGCGATTTACATGATGTGATGGGGCACCACTTAGCCGCAATTGCCTTAAAAGCAGAACTGGCAGACAAACTCATTGCCTCAGGTAAAATCGACCAAGCGCAGCTGCAAATTCATCAAGTGAGCGTGATAACTCGAGACTGTTTAAGCCAAATTCGCCACACGGTATCGGGTTATAAACATCAAGGTTTAACCCAAACGTTAAACACCTTAGCCAATACGTTAAGAGATAATGCTATTGCTGTCAGTATAGAAGGCACATTCCCTAAACTCAGCGAACTCATGGAATCGCAAATCAGCTTGCTGCTAACTGAGTTGATTAATAACACCATAAAACACAGCCAAGCGACACATTGCACACTGCATATTGAAGCAAGCCAAGATTGGCTCAAACTCAACTTTATCGAGAATGTGCCGGTTAAAGCCATCACCAAAGGCAACGGATTAACAGGCATTCAAGAGCGAGTAACCTTGTTACATGGCACAATCGACTATCAATTAATCCCCCATTATCAAGTGAGTATCCAATTGCCACTAAGTGAGTCCGTTAAATGAAAATTCTATTAGCCGAAGATCAAGCCATGGTAAGAGGCGCCCTCGCTGCGTTGCTCACATTAGCGTGTGATAGCCTAAATGAAATAGAGATTGTCGAAGTCGAAGATGGCGATAAAGCGATGCAGCAACTTAAAACAGATTCATTTGACCTATTACTCACCGACATTGAAATGCCGGGCAAGTCCGGTTTAGAACTGAGCCAATGGTTACAACAACAGCGCAGCCAGACCAAAGTAATTATTCTGACCACCTTCGGCCGAGCCGGGTATATCAAACGCGCATTAGAATATGGTGTTGGCGGTTTTTTATTAAAAGACGCTCCGTCTGATGACTTAATTAACGCGATTAAACAAGTGATGGCAGGCAAACGAGTCATCGATCCAGAGTTAGCCTTCACCGCTATTGGTGAAATAGATCCTCTCAACGACAAAGAAAGACGTGCATTGCGCCTAGCAAGCGAAGGCTTATCAACTAGCGATATTGCCAGTCAGTTGTTTATTGCAGAAGGCACAGTACGAAACTATTTGTCAGAAGCCATTAGCAAACTCAATGCCAGCAACCGAATTGATGCAGCCAGAATCGCTAAGCAAAAGGGTTGGCTGTAATTAGTGGCTTAATATTGCCTTGTATTCAAAGTCTGCTAAGATACCTTAAACATCTGTATATAATTACAGTGATTCGAGATTGATAGCTTGAAATCACTATGGTTTTTACATCTTTGACAATCAATTTAGGTGAGCACAATTTGCTACGACTGGATCTTGTTCCGATCACCGACCTTAAAGGCGTTGCTAAAAAGGTTGCGGAAAAACTGGCTAAGTTAGGCATTAAAACAGTACAAGATGTACTGTTTCATTTACCGCTGCGCTATGAAGACCGGACGCAAATTCATCCTATTGCCGCATTGCCTCCTGGCAGTTATGGCACCATCGAAGCTGAAATTCAGTCGACTCAAATAATGCAAGGTCGGCGGCGCATGTTGGTGTGTAATGTCCGTGATCACAGTGGAATGATGAGCCTGCGGTTTTTTAATTTTTCTATGGCACAACGTAACGCCATGGAAAATGGTGCCAGCATTCGGGCTTATGGTGAAATACGCCGCGGCAATCATCATAAAGAAATTGTTCACCCGGAATATCACATTATTCATCCTGGTGAATCGGTCACATTAAGCGACACGCTGACGCCAATTTACCCGACAACTGAAGGGGTAAAACAAGCCAGTTGGATAAAATTGACTGAGCAAGCCTTGGCGATGCTGGACCAAGGTGGATTACCTGAGTTACTGCCCAGCGCATTACAGCCCAATAATATTAGCCTGCGTGATGCGCTGCATATTTTACATCGCCCCCATAGCTCGGTGTCACCTTTTGAATTAGAACAAGGTCAACATCCAGCACAGCAAAGATTAATCCAAGAAGAACTGCTGGCTCATAATCTGAGCATGTTGCAACTACGCCAGCGCAGTAATCAAGATGCTGCTGTGCCAATGCCTGCTACAGGGCAATTGTTAAGCCCTTTTTTAGCACAACTGCCCTTTAAGCCAACGGGAGCACAACAAAGAGTTGTCGCCGAAATCAACCAAGATCTTCAGCATCCAACCCCCATGATGCGTTTAGTTCAAGGCGACGTAGGTTCCGGTAAAACCTTGGTGGCGGCACTGGCGGCATTACAAGCAATTGAAAACGGTTACCAAGTGGCTATGATGGCACCGACTGAATTATTGGCTGAACAGCACGCAGCTAATTTTGCTACTTGGTTTGAACCACTGGGGCTAAAAGTTGGCTGGCTGGCTGGTAAACTTAAAGGCAAAGCTAGGGTTCAATCACTCGAAGATATTGCTTCTGGCGCAGCACAAATGATCATTGGTACTCATGCGATATTTCAACAGGCGGTGGTGTTTAACAAACTGGCATTAATCATTATTGATGAACAACATCGTTTTGGAGTGCATCAACGCCTAGAGTTACGAGAGAAAGGCGTCAGCCAAGGCTTTCATCCACATCAGTTAATTATGACGGCTACC
This sequence comes from Shewanella sp. SG41-4, assembly GCF_014164505.1. GTDB lineage: Bacteria > Pseudomonadota > Gammaproteobacteria > Enterobacterales > Shewanellaceae > Shewanella. The sequence continues at coordinate 9,980 of NZ_JACJFI010000022.1, forward strand.
CCTATCCCACGTACTTTAGCCATGACAGCCTATGCCGATTTAGACACCTCAGTCATTGACGAGCTTCCTCCAGGACGCACGCCCGTAACCACAGTTGCGATTGCCGATAGCCGCCGTGAACAAGTTATTGAGCGAGTCAAACAAGCGGCATTACATGATAATCGCCAAGCTTATTGGGTATGTACCTTAATTGAAGAATCTGAAGTGCTCGAATGCCAAGCCGCTGAAGACACCGCAGCTGAACTCACCATTGCACTACCTGAGCTCAAAATTGGCTTAATCCATGGCCGAATGAAAAGTGCTGAAAAGCAGGCGATTATGGCGCAATTTAAAGCGGGTGAGTTGAACTTATTAGTCGCGACTACCGTCATAGAAGTCGGTGTAGATGTAGCCAATGCCAGTTTAATGATTATCGAAAACCCTGAACGATTAGGCCTAGCACAGTTGCACCAATTAAGAGGCCGAGTTGGCCGAGGTGCTGTGGCTAGCCATTGTGTATTACTTTATAAAGCGCCACTGTCACAAACAGCCACCAAACGCTTAGGGGTGCTACGCAACAGTAATGATGGCTTTGTAATTGCTCAAAAAGACTTAGAAATTCGAGGACCAGGTGAAGTGCTTGGCACCAAGCAAACCGGTTTGGCAGATCTTAAAATTGCTGATCTTATACGTGATCAACATTTAATTGCACCAACCCAAAAATTGGCATCCCACGTTTTCCAGCAAGTGCCTCAGAACGTAGATGCTATCATTCAACGCTGGATAGGTGATAGACAGCAATATGTTCAAGCATAGATAGATCATAATATATTGTTCATTATCATCAGTTATCACTAGACAAGTCTGTTGAATATTGCAGAATAGATAATATGCAGAATTTTTCGACTCCACCAAGATATGTGTATCGATTAGCAATAACCCCAAGGAATTGAAATGCAAGTTAATGAAGAAGACCGAATTACCCCACAAGCCACTGAAAAACCTGGGTCTAACATACTATTAATCGCTATCGCGGTCATCGCCCTGTTAGGCGCAAGCAGTTATTTCTACTTTACCAGTGATGACACTGAAGAATTTGAACCGGTTGTTATCACTCCAGTTGAGCTGCCAGAATCAGTTCCGGAGGCGCCAATAGAGCAAACGCCTATTGAAGAGCCGCAAAACATTACCGCTACTGATGATGTTGTACCTACTGGTGAAGCTGGAACAGCCACGGAAGCTATTGTTGTAGAACCACTTCCGGCATTGGCTGAGTCTGATGATTTTGTTGAAGCAAAAACATTGGCCATAGCTAACGGCATGAAAATAGCGCCGATGATCTTGAAAAAAGACATCGCACGCCAATTTGTAGTGTTCGTTGATAACCTAGCCCAAGGCGATATCGTGCGCAAAGCTAGCCCGCTAAAAGGCCCTGACACGCAATTTACTGTCAGTGAAATCACCAACAAAACATATCTTAATCCAGACGGTTATCATCGATATGATTTGTACGCCAATTTTATAGCAGGCTTGAGCGATAAAGATTTAGTCGCGACTTACATTGAGTTAAAACCACTCTTTGCCGAAGCCTTTACTGAACTAGGTTACAGTGATATTGATTTTGATAAGCGTATGCAACAGGCTTTTAGCATGATTGCTAGCGCACCCATTATTGAGGACCCTATTGAGTTATCGTCGATCAGTGTTAACTATAAATATGTCGATCCTAATCTTGAAGCATTACCTAATGCCCAAAAATTGTTGATCCGTATGGGGCCTGACAACACTCGAAAAATTAAAGAAGCAGTCAAAAAATTGCAGCAAAGCTTTCCGAAACAATAAGCTTTTACATCAAGCGGTAAAGCGATTTTATTAGGCTAACAGCAATCAGCGCGACGTTTACCGTCGCGCTTTTTATTTAATGGCCACTTTGTTGAATTAACCTTCAGCAATTATCCTTTTTCGTCCACACGACTTCTTATCTAGATTAACTTGGGTGTACAATCGTCAAGGTTAACTAAATCGTCACTATTTAGATGATAATTGTTAACCATTAGATAAGGATAGCTAGGCAATTATAGAGGGAATGTGGTGCATTTAGTATTTGATCTTCTATCATGGGGCGCATGGTCGCCAGACTTTCAGACACCTGAAAGTTGGCTACAATGGCAGCAACCTAATAGTAACCCGTCGCCTAAACCTGACTCGCCAGCATTAAAGCATATTCCTGCTATGCAACGTCGTCGCTTTAGTCGCTTAACCAAAATGATGCTTACGGCGGCATACCAATGCCAACCAGACAATAATTGTCGCAGTATTTTTTCATCTCGCCATGGAGAGCTTACGCGCACCTTAGGCTTGCTCAAAGATATCGCCCAGAAACAAGCGTTATCGCCAATGGCTTTTAGTCAATCTGTGCACAATACTGCCAGTGGCATTTTTGGTATTGTTAATAACAATACAGCTTCGTCTACATCGATTGCCGCTGGAGAACAAACTCTCACTCAAGCACTCATTGAAGCCTACGCGCAATTAGCACAATCACCGCAACCTGTATTAGTTGTTTTTGGTGATGATCCGGTTCCACCGGTATACAGTGAGTTTACTCATGAAGTCGAACTACCTTTAGCCTTAGGTTTATACCTCGCACCATTCAATAGCACTCCCCTGCAAGTCAAAACGCAGATGACAGCGACCACTTTACAACACACATTAGCTCAACGAATGACTCTTAGCGTGTCAGATCATCCGCTCGGATTAGGCAATCTTGACAACAAAAAGCACCAAGACAACATCAGCTTGAGCGAGTTAATTCACCATATTGCTAGTGGGAAGCATATCCAAGGTAAATTGTGTCACTGGTATTGGTCACTTGAACATCATGCCTAATCAACAACACACAGCACAACATGCTGCTATTGATAAAGCCCAAACCGTTGCCCCAAAACTCAGTGGTTTACGTTATGTACCCCGCTGGATTGGTGGTGTGTTTTGTTACATTTTTTTTGGCTTGGGCGGCTTATTGAGTTCATTAACTATTTTACCGCTATTACGATTTTGGCCCGGCGATAAAAACATGCGCGTAGCTAGGGCTCAAAAAGTCGTAAGCTTTATGTTTAAAGGATTTGTAGCCATGCTCAGTTTTGCTGGCGTAATTGCTGTCAGCACCAAAAATATTGAGGCACTTCAGCAAACTAAGGGGAAAATTGTTATCGCGAATCATCCTACATTAGTGGACGTGGTGGTATTAATTAGTTTTATGCCTAATGCGGGTTGTATTGTAAAACAAAGCTTATGGCGCAATCCTTTTATTCGCGGCGTACTTGCCAGTGCAGGTTACATCCCAAACCGGGGTGTAGAAGGACTATTACATGACTGCCAGCAAGCATTGCTTACAGATACTAATCTGATTATTTTCCCTGAAGGGACTCGAACATTAGCGGGTAATATTATTAATCCCTTTGCGCGTGGCGCCGCTAATATTGCCTTGCGCACCCAAACCGATATTTTACCTGTAGTACTGCGTACTGATGTTGCAGGCTTAACTAAGCAACAATCTTGGTACCAAATACCTCGTCAAACCATCAATATGTCAGTAGAAATTGGCACAAGCATGTCATACCTGCTGTATGATGCTAAACAAGGTAATGAAGCCAAAATGGCTCGACAACTGACGCGCGACTTACAGCAATTTTACCTTGATACACTTAAACAACCTATCAAGTCACATTGATAGCCATACTGATAAGAAAGACAAAAAATGAACTTACACAATCAAATAAAACAACTGATCATTGATTGCTTAGACCTAGAAGATGTCACTGTCGATGATATCGAAACCGATGCCGCCTTATTTGGCGAAGGTCTGGGCTTAGATTCGATCGATGCACTTGAATTAGGCTTGGCAATTAAGAAAGAATTTGATGTCAAAATTGAAGCCAATTCTGATGCGACTAAAGCACACTTTTTCAGTGTTGCTAGCTTAGCTAGCTTTATTGAATCTCAACGTGTTTAGGAGCTAGCATGCAAAATCGTGAACAAATCCTTGAGATGCTAAGTGGCATTTTAATTGATGAATTTGAAATAGATGCAGCAGATATCACGCTTGAAGCATCTTTGTATGAAGATCTGGATTTAGACAGTATTGATGCGGTAGATTTGGTCATTAAATTGCAACAGCTGACAGGTAAAAAAATTCAGCCAGAGGCATTTAAAACCGTCCGCACTGTTAATGATGTAGTCGATGCTATTGAAGGCTTAATTAAAAGCTAATGCGGTTAATTCTGCAGATTATTACAACCTTGGTGATTATTGCTTACCCTGTTGCGGTGTACTTTGGCTTGCAATATTTACCACCGGGCACAATAGCTTTGCTGCTATGTTTGTTATTATTGATGCGGTTTATGGTCACTAAGCAGCAAGTAAAATCCATGACACTGCCAATACTGGTGGGTATAGGATTAACCGCAGCCAGCTTTATTACTCAACGTAACGACTGGCTACTGTTCTATCCGGTGGTGATAAACATGAGCATGTTGGGGTTATTCGGTTATTCACTGATTAATGGCCCAAGTATGATTGAGCGCCTAGCACGCTTAAAAGAGCCTGATTTACCAGACTCAGCTATACCTTACTTACAAACCATCACTAAACTTTGGTGTGGGTTATTTATTGTAAATGGTGCTGTTGCAACTTATACAGCCATAGCAACAAGCATTGAAATATGGACGCTTTACAACGGACTGATTGCTTATCTGCTTATGGGTATACTGCTCAGTGGTGAATGGATTTATCGTCGTTTTTGGTTGAAAAAACATGAATAAACTTTTACTCAATTGGTTATCAACAGGGCCTGCCTCGCAGCAGCTGATCAGCTTTGACCATCATGACATCATGACGGGAGCGTTGTTTTGCGCGCAAGTTGCCCACTTACATGCCCAACTAATTCAAAGTGATGCTCAGCGTTGGTTGCTTGCAGCCAAGCACAGTGACTTATTTGCCGCTGGTTTATGCGCAGCTTTATTAGCCGGTAAACAAGTGATATTGCCTGCCAACACCCAAGGCGGCACCTTGAGTGAACTCAACCATGAATTTGATGCGATTATTTCCGACACTCTATTGTGTGAAGTACGTGAGTATATCGCGCTCAAAAAAGAACTCAGTTTGCCCGCTGCAACGTGGCCTAAAACCAAGCTATTAGGTGAATTAGTACTATTCACCTCTGGCAGTAGCGGTCAGCCCAAAGCGATTAAAAAAACACTGCAACAATTAGATGCCGAAGTCAGTATTCTTGAGCAAACATTTGCCGAACATTTGCCTCATTGTTCAGTGGTATCGACAGTTTCACATCAGCATATTTATGGTTTATTGTTTAAAATCTTGTGGCCTTTGGCCGCTAGCCGAGCATTCTTAAGTGAACAAATCGACTTTCCAGAAACCTTAAGCTACTACTTGGCCATCATGCCAAATTTATGTTTAATCAGTAGCCCAGCTCAATTAACCCGCTTGCCTGATGCTCTAGAAAATCAAAAACAACAGCGTATTCCAAGCTTAATTTTCAGCTCTGGTGGTCCGTTAAATTTTGATGCTGCCCAGGCAGTTAAACAATGTTTTAATCAATTACCCATTGAAATATTTGGCAGCACTGAAACCGGCGGTATTGCCTATCGACGCCAACAGCAACCCATGCAGCCATGGCAAGCATTTACCCAAGTTAATGTGGATATGGATCCCCAAGATGGTGCGCTGATGTTGCAGTCTGTTTATTTAGACAACCCAACTCAATGGTTAAAATGTGATGACAAAATTGAACTGTTAAAAGATGGTCAGTTCCGTTTACTGCATCGCCTTGATCGCATTGTAAAAATTGAAGAAAAACGCTTGTCGTTAGCGCAAGTGGAGCATTTACTGCAAACCCATCCTTTTGTTAACGAGGCGGCCGTCACGGTTTTAGAACAACCGCGCACCATGCTAGGTGCTGCAGTCTGTTTAAGTGAATTAGGTCTGCAAACACTCAAAGCGGAAGGGAAATTAGCGGTTAATAATGCATTAAAAAATCATTTATTAAGCCAGTTTGAACGTATCACCCTACCACGACGCTGGCGTTATCCTGCACACTTGCCACTCAACAGCCAAGGCAAGCGTACCCAATCAGAAATTGTAGCCTTATTTAGTCATGATTAAGTCAGAATTACCGCATATTGTTAGCCATGAAGGCGATAACAACCTCTATCAATGGCGTTTATTTGTTAGTGCAAATTTAGCCTTTTTCGATGGTCATTTTCCACAGCAAGCCGTGTTACCTGGAGTAACGCTATTGGATTGGGCAGTTAAACTTGGCTGTGAGGCATTTGGTTATTCCGCCCAAGTGGCCACATTAGAAGTGCTCAAGTTTCAACAACTCATTTTGCCCGACACCTATGTTGATTTGGTCATTGAACATCTACCCAAAAAATCAAAACTGATTTTTAGTTATCGAGATCAAGATAAACGTTTTGCCTCTGGCCGCATTGTGCTCAAGCCTGCGGCAGTCAATACAGCCCTGACTGCCAATGAGATATCATCATGAAGATAGCCTTGGTTATTCCCAATTACAATCATCATATTACCATTGAAAAAACCTTAACTGACTTGGCAAAATTCAACCTGCCTTGTTATTTGGTCGATGATGGTAGCCAGGATGAAACCCGTTATATTTTGCAAACGATGGTAGAAAAATTTCCTTGGGTAACACTCATTAACCACCCTTTTAATCGTGGTAAAGGTGCAGCCGTAACCAGCGGACTTCGCCGAGCTTTCCGTGATGGTTTTAGCCATGTATTACAGGTTGATGCTGATGGACAGCATAATTTAGACGATATTCCGTTAATGATATCGACTGCAGAACAACAGCCACAGGCATTAATATCTGGCCAACCAATTTATGATCACTCCGTGCCTAAAGGGCGTTTATACGGACGCTACATCACCCATTTTTGGGTATGGATTGAGACCTTAAGTTTCGACATTCAAGATTCTATGTGTGGCTTTCGGGTTTATCCATTGGACGCTACCGAACAGTTATTAAGCCAGCAAGCACTGGGTGAACGGATGGATTTTGATATTGAAGTCATGGTCAAACTGCACTGGCAAGGCACTCAAGTTGTTCATGTGCCCACAAAAGTAATCTACCCAGAAGATGGCATTAGCCACTTTCAAGGCTTGCAAGACAATGTGCGCATTAGCTGGATGCACACTACATTATTTTTTGGTATGTTGACTCGTTTACCCCAAATTCTGAATAAAAGTAGTCCGCATCAACATTGGTCGTCAATGGGAGAGCGAGGCGGTTATTGGGGCATAAAATTTCTGGCTGAATGCTATCGATTAGGCGGCCACTGGTTGTGTCGAGCGATCATGTATCCGGTGATTGGTTACTTTTTCCTCACCGGCGTTTCAGCTCGTCAAGCGTCGATGAACTTTTTAGCTCGAGTGCAGCAGCAAGTTCCTGAACATCCTGATTTACATCAACCAATCCATTGGCGCGACAGCTTATATCACTTCATTACTTTTGGTAATGCAGCTCTGGATAGAATTGATGCTTGGTGTGACCGCATCAAACTCAATCAAGTCGATTTTAATGACCGTCATATTCTGGCAAACCAAGTGGCTTCTGGTCGAGGTGCTGTGCTAATTGTGTCGCATTTAGGTAATGTAGAGTTATGTCGTGCGATTTCAAGCCACCAGCAGAAAATTAAAGTCAACGTTATGGTGTTGACTCAACACGCCGAAAACTTTAACAAAGTATTACAACAACTAAACCCACAAAGTAGCCTTAACCTTATTCATGTTAATGAGCTTGACCCCAGTACCTCTATGCTTTTACAGCAAAAAATTGATATGGGCGAAATAGTGGTTATTGCTGCTGACCGCACCTCATCTAATAGCCAAGGTCGTGTGGTTTACCTACCCTTTCTCGGGCACGACGCTCCGTTTCCACAAGGGCCATTTATTCTTGCTAGTTTGTTAAATTGTCCGGTTTACACCATGTTCTGCATTCGCCAACAAGGTCGTTATAAAGTACATATCGAACTGTTAAGCGATAGCTTAAAAGGCCCGCGATCAGGGCGTATTGCACGCTTAACTGATGCAATGAAATTGTACAGCCAACGCTTAGAGTATTTTGCCAAACAGGCACCATTGCAGTGGTTTAATTTTTACGATTTTTGGCACAAAGACGAATTAATTACTCGTCCGCTTTTACGCCCAGCGACTGCATTTAATACCGGTACCGCACCTAATACTGGTCATGCACCTGATACTGGCAATGCACCTAATACTGGAAATGCACCTAATACTGGCAATGCAATTATTACAAATGCCGCGCCTAATACAAATACTGCACCCGATAACAGCACCACTTCACTTAGTCAGGATAACTAATTCAATGAGCAACACTTCTTCATCGTCGTCCGCCGAAAATACCGTGCATTTAGGTCAAAGCTACCTAAGCCTTGAACAAGTGGTGGCTGTAGCCAAAGGCGCAACGGTCAAGCTGGCTGATTCTGCTGATTATGTTGAATATATTCAAAAAGGCGCCCGCTTCATCGACAGTTTGCTGCATGAAGAAGGCGTGGTATATGGCGTCACCACAGGTTACGGCGACTCCTGCACTGTCAACGTCAGCCTAGATTTAGTGCATGAATTGCCACTGCATTTAACCCGTTTTCATGGTTGTGGTTTAGGTGATGTATTCAGCCCAATGCAAGCCCGCGCGATTATGGCTTGCCGCTTAAACTCATTGGCGGTGGGTAAATCAGGTGTCAGTTATTTACTGCTGCAACGCATTGAATGGCTGCTAAATAATGATATTACTCCGGTAATTCCTCAAGAAGGATCGGTTGGCGCCAGCGGCGATTTAACCCCATTATCATATCTTGCCGCGGTATTAGTTGGCGAACGAGAGGTGATGTACCAAGGTAAACGCCAAGCGACCAAAGATGTTTATCTGAAATTTGGCATGGTGCCATTAACCCTGCGTCCTAAAGAAGGCCTCGCGTTAATGAATGGCACCGCAGTGATGACCGCACTAGCCTGTTTAGCCTATGATAGATCGCAGTATTTAACTCGCTTATCAAGTCGCATTACTGCTATGGCATCGTTAACACTTAAAGGCAATGCAAACCATTTTGATGATATTTTGTTTGCAGCCAAACCTCACCCAGGACAAAACCAGATTGCCCGTTGGATCCGCGAAGACTTAAACCATCATGTGCATCCACGTAATTCTGACCGCTTACAAGACCGCTATTCTATTCGCTGTGCACCACACATCATTGGCGTACTGCAAGATGCTCTGCCCTTTATGCGTCAGTTTATTGAAACCGAACTCAATAGCGCTAACGACAATCCGATTGTCGATGCCGAGGGTGAACATATTCTCCATGGCGGTCACTTTTATGGTGGCCACATTGCCTTTGCTATGGATGCGATGAAAAATGCTGTGGCCAATATCGCCGACTTAATTGATCGTCAAATGGCCTTGGTCATGGACCCCAAATTTAATAATGGTTTACCCGCTAACTTATCTGCCGCAGAAGGTGAACGTCGCGCCATTAACCACGGTTTTAAAGCGGTACAGATCGGTGTTTCGGCTTGGACTGCAGAAGCATTAAAAAACACCATGCCTGCCAGTGTATTTTCACGCTCGACTGAATGCCACAATCAAGACAAAGTGAGTATGGGCACTATTGCCGCACGCGATTGCATACGGATATTGCAACTGACTGAACAAGTCGCCGCGGCCGCATTATTGGCCATGAGCCAAGGTATTCAACTGCGCGTGATACAAAAAGAGTTAGACCCTAATTCGCTTACACCCTCTCTTGCCACCACACTGGCTCAAGTCAGTGAAGATTTTGAACTGCTTACCGAAGACCGTCCATTAGAAGCGATATTGCGCCAAACAGTAGAAAAAATTCAACTGGGTCTGTGGGAGGTGTGTTAAATGAAAGGCTTATTACTCACAGAAATGGAAATGGTGATCCCGTTTCACGATGTTGATTCGATGGGCATTACTTGGCACGGTAATTACTTACGCTATTTTGAAGTTGTGCGTTGCCAATTACTGGATCAGCTCGGTTATAATTATCGCGCCATGCAAGAATCTGGTTTCGCTTGGCCGATTGTGGATGTGCAAATTAAGTACGTAAAAAGCAGCACTTTTGACCAAAAAATCAAGGTCATTGCCGTCATTGTGGAATGGGAAAATCGTTTACGAATTAACTATCAGATTATTGATGCAGATACTAACGCGCGCATCACCAAAGGCTATACCATTCAAGCCGCGGTTGAGATTGCTACCCAAGAATTATGCTTTGTCACCCCTGAAGTGTTTCAGCAAAAAATTCGCCCATTATTAGTTGCAGGCCAAGTGTCATGAGTGCCCGCCGTAGAGCGTTTGTTAGCGTAGTCGCTAGTGTCAGTAGTCTCGTTATACTGCTCTGTTTGCATATTGGCATTGTCTCGGCCAATGAACGTCCACCAGCAAGCAGCAATCAAACACTTACTCCAGAGCTGACACAGCCAAAACCTCAAGCTCTGACCAAAGAGCAATTAGCAGATATTCAGACTCTGTACAGTCAACCAGCCTCTGCAGAGGCCCTCAGCGCTTTAGCTCAGCAATTGAATTTACAACTTGATACTCGAGGCCAGTTTGTTCAGCTGCGCCATTTGCAGGTGCTTAAAAAGCCTTTACTGAGCCAAGGACTGTTTATCTTCAGTCCTGCGCAAGGATTGGTATGGCAGCAGCAGCGTCCATTCAATACCTTGATGGTGCTTAAAGATCAGCAGTTGATCCAACAAAACAGCCAAGGCAAGGTTCAACACCTTAACGCTGCGGGCAGTGGCAACCCGATTGCACAGCAATTACCGCGTTTATTACAAGCCATTATGGCGGGTGATATTGATGCCTTAAGTGCTGATTTCAAATTATTTATGCCTGCAACTCAATCCGCTACTCAATCCACAAGTCGGTCATGGCAACTGGGCTTACAAGCTAAAGATCCACAAGTGTTATCGTCTATGGGTAACATCACCATTAGTGGCGACACGCTTATACGTTCACTAATCATGACCAGTAACCAAGCGGATGTTCGCGACTACACCCAAATTCAATTTACCCAGACCCAACAAGGGCCGCTGAGTGAAACTGAGCTTGCACTTTTTAGTCTTGGTAATGAGTCTGCTAAATAATGAAGCCCATATCGCTTACTGCGATGTTATCTCCCATTGGGCGTTTTGCTTTATGGGTGATATTGCTGCTGACGATGTTAGCCACTGGCATAATACAGTGGCAACAAGGCGCGCATATTCAAACTGATATTTTGGCGATGTTGCCGCATTTACAACAAGATAAACTCACTGAAACTGCATTAAACAAAGTCGAACAGCAACTCGCTAACCAAGTATATATTGCAGTAAAAGCCGATAACGACAGCCAAGCTATCAGTGCAGCACAGCAATTGATGGGGTTCTTAGATAAACAGCCTCAACAACCCTTTACTCACATACGTAGCGGCGCGGATGATCATCTGCAAGACTTAGCTAAAGTGTATTTCGAACATCGCTTTACCCTACTCACCGCTGAGCAAGCTAAAGCGATTGAAACAGATAATTGGCACCAGCTGCTTAACGCGGCCCAAAATCAACTTTATAGCGCATTTGGTTTTGCCAACAGCCAACTGCTCAGCAATGATCCGTTATTGATGTTTCCGGCTAACTTGCTGGCGTTATCTCCTAATAGTGCACTGCGAAGCCAGCAAGGCATTTTACTTACCGATACTATTGAGGGTGTGGCTGCAATTATCATGGCCAAAGGCCGCGACAGTGCGTTTAGCCCGACCGCTCAGCAACAGCAAATACAAGCATTAGAGTCTGCGTTTAGCCAAGTGACGTTGCACTACCCTGATATAAGTTTTCTTAAGGCTGGTGCGCTTTTTCATGCAATTGCCGCCACTGAGTCGGCTAAACAAGAAATCAGCCGAATTGGATTAATTTCCATGTTGGGGATCATCTTATTGGTCTGGTTGGCTTTTCGATCGATTATGCCGTTATTTGCCGCGCTACTGACGTTAACCACCGGGGTAGTATTTGCTTTTGTCGCCACCTTAAGTATTTTCGGTGAGTTGCACTTACTCACATTAGTGTTTGGCACCAGCTTAATTGGTGTCGCCATTGATTACAGCTTTCACTTTTATTGCGAAAAACAAGCTCACCCTAATAACAACGCCAGTGACACTTTAAAGCAAATATTTCCAGCGCTCTCTCTCGCCCTTGCAACCAGTGCAAGTGCCTTTATCGCCATTGGTTTTACCCCATTCCCGGGAATGCAACAAGTAGCAGTATTTTGCGCTGCTGGGTTAATTGGTGCATACCTAACGCTGTTATTAGTGTTTCCATTACTGGGTAACCATGCGCTTAAACCGACGCCTGGATTAACCCTAGCCCAAGGGTATTTGGCGCTATTACAACGTATTTTCACCCCAAATCAATTGTGGCAAAAAATAGCTATAGCGGCTCTGCTCATGGGTTTGGCGACTATATTATTTTTCGGCCTGTCACAAACAGACTCCGACGATGATATACGCCAATTACAGCAAAGCCCTGCAGCCATCACCACCGAAGAAAACCAGCTACGGCAACTGCTCAGCGGCGGCACCGACAACCAATTTATTTTAGTCAGCGGCACCAATGAACAAGCTTTATTGCAAACGTTAGAGCAATTGACACCAGTACTGGATAAAGCCATAACTGATGGTGAGTTAGACCAAGCAATCAGTCTCAGCCGTTTTATGCCCAGCATTGCCAAACAACAACAACACTATCAGTTACAGCAACAGCTTTATGGGCAACATTTAGATGACATTATCAGTGAAATGGGCCTAGATGACAGCATAGGCACCAGTCTAATGGCACAACTTAATCAGGCAGAATTACAATGGTTAACCCCAACGATGGTGTTAGCCCAAGCCAATGATGATTTACAGACTTTATGGCTTGGTGCGATTCAGGCAACTGACCAAACTCAGCAATTTGGCGCGATAGTGTTACTCGGTGGCATACATTCGTTAACTTCTCTTGAGCAACGGCTGACTGAGCATAAATGGTCTATGGGGCAAGTTCGGTTAATCGATAAGGTCGGTGATATATCCCATTTAATGGGCCAGTATCGCCAACTAACATTACAGCTATTAATGTGGGTATTTGCTTTAGCCAGCCTACTGTTTAGCGTTAAATACGGCATAAGATTAGCGTTAGCGATTGTAGCGGTACCCGCATTATCTGTATTGCTCACGCTAGCCTGTTTAGGTCTTGTCGGCTCAAGCATTAGCTTGTTTCACGCCTTAGCGCTTATTTTAGTGTTAGGCATTGGTATCGATTACAGCCTATTTTTTGCCGAGGCAAAGCACACTAGTCGCGGGGTGATGATGGCAATCTTTATGTCAGCTTGTTCAACACTATTGGCTTTTGGTTTACTGGCGCTGAGTCAAACTCATGCCATTCACTTTTTTGGCTTAACGCTTCTTTTTGGGATCAGTTTTTCATTTTTACTGGCACCGTTTATTTCTTTTATCACTAGGAAAACACTGTAAATGCCAAGCGCTCATTCAGATACAGTCAGCAACATGGACGTTGACGTTGCCATTATTGGTGCAGGTCCTTCAGGCGCCATTGCCGCCAGCTTATTGCGCCAACAAGGTCATCAGGTTGTTGTTATTGAAAAACATCATTTTCCACGTTTTTCGATTGGCGAAAGTTTACTGCCTTGTTGTATGCAGTTTCTCGAACAAGCTGGCATGCTAGACGCCGTTAATCAGGCAGGATTTCAATTTAAAAATGGCGCAGCATTTCAGCACCAAGGGCGCTACACCACCTTCGACTTTACCGATAAATTTACCCCAGGCCCTGGCACCACATTTCAAGTTCAACGAGCAGATTTTGATAAACTCCTCGCCGATACAGCTATCAGCCAAGGGGTTGAAATTCGTTTTGGTCATCAAGTTGATGCGATTGACTTAGCTAACAATCCTCGCTTAACGGTAACGAATGAGCAAGGAGGACAATATCAGATTAATGCTAAGTTTGTGCTTGATGCCAGTGGCTTTGGCCGTGTATTACCGCGATTACTCAACTTAGAACAGCCATCAAATTTACCGCCACGCAGCGCTATTTTTACCCATATTGAAGACAATATTAGCGACCCCAATTTTGATCGAAATAAGATCTTAATCAGTGTTCATCCTCAACATAAGGATATTTGGTACTGGTTAATCCCTTTTAGCAATAACCGCTGCTCAATTGGCGTGGTGGCTGAACCACATTTACTCGAGCATTTATCCGGTAGCCTTGAACAACAATTGTTAGCGGTGATTAACGAAGAGCCAGAGTTACAGCAGTTACTAAGTAATGCCAATATTGTTCAACCTTGTGCCACCCTCAAAGGTTATTCGGCCAATGTCACCACCTTAGCAACCAATAAGTTTGCTTTATTAGGTAATGCTGGCGAGTTCCTTGACCCGGTATTTTCGTCTGGGGTGACAATTGCAATGCAGTCAGCATCAATGGCTGCCGCTAGTTTACATAAGCAACTTAATGGAAAAACGGTTGATTGGGATAGAGAATACTCTGCGCCATTAATGCAAGGCGTTAACACCTTTAGAACCTATGTCCAAGCTTGGTATGATGGACGTTTTCAAGATGTTATTTTCTATCGGCAAGCCAATAGCGCCATTAAACAAATGATCTGCTCAATTTTAGCGGGTTACGCTTGGGACATGAGCAACCCGTTTGTAAAAGAATCCGAGCGACGCCTTAATACCATTGTTGAACTATGTCAGGAGCCAGAACCCGATGTGGCTTAATTTGCTGGGGCGTTCTGCAAAGAAAATATTGCTTCGCGTTGTGGCGCTGTTACTGCTAAGTCTATTAAGTGCTTGTAGCCAACAAATCGAGCGGCAAACTTGTGTCCCACTCGCCAGTGAAGCACAATATTGCCTAAGCTCAGCCTCTGCGGTATTAGCGATGTCATCACAGCAAGACATCAGCTTAAGCCAAATGGTGAGCTTTACCCATGGACAAGAAAATCATGAGTTATTAACCCAGCTAGAGCTTAATTCACAACGGATGACGTTAGTTGGATTAGCCCCACTTGGACAAGCGTTATTCACACTAGTGTACGATGGTCAAACCCTGCAAAGTCAGCAAAGCCTGTTATTAGGTGAGCAATTTAAAGCAGAATATTTAATGGCCATAATGCAGCTAATTTACTGGCCAACGGAGCAAATTAATCAACATTTAACCGGCGGTGAATTAGTCACAATTGCATGTGATATGCCGCTATGTAAGCAACTTATCGATGCCAGTGGTGCGTTAATAACAATAACTTATAACGATATCGATCCGTGGTCAGCGCAAGTGAATGTAGACATCGACGTTGCCGATATTCACATGCAAATAAACCCGATTGATTAACTAATTGAATAACTAATTGATTAACCAATTGATAAACCAATTGATAAACAAGTGCTCCAGCATAACCCAATAAACCGTGATAAATAGGCAATTAAACAAAACATGAACAGTCGCATAGCAATAACTCACATCGGATTGTGTACACCTCTGGGCAACTCGCCAGAAGAGGTGTTGCCGCGTCTTATCAATGGTGATATTAGTGCCATGCAGTGGCGCGATAATTTATTGTTCGATGCGTCTACCTTGGTCGGTTGTGTCGATGATAAGCGGTTAATAGAGATAGCCGATCACCTCAGCTTATTTGCATGCCGTAATAATCGTTTATTAAACACTGCCGCCCAGCAACTTGTACCCGCTATAGAGCAAGCTAAACAACGTTTTGGTTCCCATCGCATCGGAGTGGTTTTAGGCACCAGCACCTCAGGTATCTCCAAAGGCGAAGCGGCATTAAAATATCAGCTTGAACATGGCCATTTCCCCCCGAGTTACCATTATTCGCAGCAGGAACTTGGCAGCCCCAGTGATTATTTAAAACAATTATTTGAACTATCTGGCCCTTGTTATACCGTATCTACAGCGTGTTCATCGAGCGCCAAAGTATTTGCCAGTGCCCAGCGGTTACTCAATGCGAATATGTGCGATATGGTGATAGTGGGGGGTGTCGACAGCTTGTGCCAATTAACGGTTAATGGTTTTGCTGCATTAGAATCGGTATCCAAAGGCCATTGCAATCCGTTTAGTCGCCATCGTGATGGGATTAATATTGGCGAAGGGGCTGCTTTATTTACTTTAGAGCGTGGCCAAAGCGACGTCATGTTAGCCGGGATAGGCGAGTCTGCCGATGCACACCATATTTCAGCACCACACCCGCAAGGATTAGGCGCTATTGCCGCTATGCGACAAGCCTTAGCAGAAGCCGATATTTCTGCAGAACAAATCGATTACCTCAATCTCCACGGCACCGCCACACCTAAAAATGACGCCATGGAATCGAGGGCGGTCACTGCTGTATTTAACCATTCACTGCCAGCTTGCAGCTCAACCAAACCGCTCACGGGTCATACTTTAGGCGCTGCGGGTGCGATTGAAGCAGCCTTTTGCTATTTATTATTAAGCCCACTTAACCATGACAAACGTTTGCCGCCGCACATCTGGGATGGGCAGCAAGATGCTAATGACCCCTATATCGCTCTCGTTAGCGCCAACAACAATAAAGGCCTTAGCCAACTCAATTTTATTATGAGCAATTCATTTGCCTTTGGCGGCAGTAATGCCAGCCTGATTTTTTGTCGAAAGGATGCCTAGTTTCATGTCAATAGCCACTGCAACTCCGGCGATGTTAGCCCAAGATATAGGGACTTTTATTCCGCACCGGGCACCGATGATCTTAATTGATAATATCTTAGAACATCGCCTAGATTGCTTAATCACCGAAACCCATATTAGCCCCAAGAGTGCCTATTTCGACGCCAAACTCGATGGCGTGCCAAATTATGTTGGCATCGAGTACATGGCCCAAAGTATTGCTGCGTTAGCGGGTGTGGAAGCCTTACTGTGCGACGAGGCTATCCTAGTCGGTTTTTTACTCGGTACCCGCAAACTGCAAATGCATATCGACACATTTACCCTAGGTGAGTCTTATCGTACTCAGGTCACTCGGTTGTACCAAGAAGAGTCTGGATTAGCAGTATTTGATTGCCAAATTTATCATCACCAAACGTTAGTGGCGACGGCCAATGTCAATGTATTCCAACCAAAAGACACCCAAGCCTACATAGATGAAAGCCAAGCTGACAGCAAGGAATGATCAACAAACCTATTTGATACCTCCATTGGAGTTCCTCGAATCAATCACGGAGAGACACATTTTGAATAATAGAGTATTAGTTACCGGTTCAAGCCGAGGAATAGGCAAAGCAATCGCAATTAAATTAGCTGAGAATGGTTTTGATATTGCGCTGCACTTTCACAGCAATCATGCTGCTGCAGCGCAAGTACAAACAACCTTATTAGATCTTGGTGTTCAGGTTAGTTTATTGCAATTTGATATTGCCGACCGCCAAGCGGTCAAACTTGCTATCGAAACTGACATTGCCGAAAATGGTGCCTATTATGGCGTTATTCTTAATGCGGGTATTAATCGCGATACCGCCTTCCCGGCGATGACTGAAGATGAATGGGACAGTGTCATTCACACTAACCTTGATGGATTTTATAATGTTATCCACCCTACGGTTATGCCAATGGTGCAAGCACGGAAAGGCGGACGTATTATTACCCTAGCCTCAGTGTCAGGCATTGCAGGAAATCGTGGCCAAGTGAATTACAGCGCCTCAAAAGCGGGAATTATTGGCGCCACTAAAGCCTTGTCGCTTGAGTTAGCTAAGCGAAAAATCACCGTCAATTGTATCGCCCCCGGGTTGATAGAAACCGACATGGTCACAGATATCTCAACCGATATTGTCAATCAAATAGTACCGATGAAACGCATGGGCAAACCCAGTGAAATTGCAGGTCTTGCTAATTTCTTATTATCAGATGATGCAGCCTACATAACTCGCCAAGTGATCTCCGTCAACGGAGGCATGATATGAAGCGTGTAGTTGTTACTGGTATGGGCGGAATTTCCGCATTAGGCCAAGACTGGCAACAAGTAAAAGCTAGCCTATTAGCCAAACATAACTGCGTTATTAGAATGAATGAATGGGATCGCTACCCAGGTCTAAATACTCGTCTGGCAGCACCAGTGGTTGATTTTTCTCTACCCGCCCATTATTCACGTAAAAAGATCCGCTCTATGGGGCGAGTATCCATGATGGCGACACGAGCCAGTGAATTAGCACTTGAAGACGCCGGCCTATTGAACGATCCCATCCTTAATTCCGGTCAAGTTGGCGTGGCCTACGGCTCATCCACAGGCAGTACCGATCCGATTATGGGCTTTGGCGACATGTTAAAAACCGGCGATATGTCGGGATTAACCGCAACCAGTTATATCCGTATGATGGCCCATACTACCGCGGTTAATATTGGCGTGTTCTTTGGCTTGCAAGGCCGAATTCACACCACCAGCAGTGCCTGTACCTCTGCCAGTCAAGGCATTGGCTATGCTTATGAAGCGATTAAATATGGCATGCAAACCATTATGCTAGCGGGCGGCGGTGAAGAGCTTTGTCCTACCGAGGCGGTAGTCTTTGATACCTTGTTTGCCACCAGCACCAAAAATGACACCCCAAGCCAAACACCCAGTCCGTTTGACCAAAGTCGTGATGGTTTGGTTATCGGTGAAGGTGCCTGTACGCTGATATTAGAAGAGCTTGAACATGCTCAAGCCCGTGGTGCAAATATTTATGCTGAGCTGGTCGGTTTTGGCACCAATTCAGATGGCCAACACGTCACTCAACCTAATGCTACAACCATGGAGGTGGCGATTCGTTTAGCCTTAACAGATGCCCAATTATCGGCTCAAGAAATTGGTTATATCAGTGCTCATGGTACTGCAACCGATCGCGGTGACATAGCAGAAACAACCGCAACTCATGCAGTATTTGGTGCAGAAACGCCCATATCTTCATTAAAGAGTTATACCGGTCATACCCTCGGAGCATGTGGTTCATTGGAAGCGTGGACCAGTATTAATATGATGAATGAAGGCTGGTTTGCACCCACTCTTAATCTTAACGATGTCGACCCAGAATGCGCTGTGCTCGATTACATTAAAGACGATATTCGTCATATCGACACCGACTACATTATGAGTAACAATTTTGCTTTTGGTGGCATTAATACTTCATTGATCTTTAAACGTTGGCGTTAATTGCATAAGAGCATCGTCCCAACTTAGCAGCCAAATAAAATAGGCGAAAGCGATGCTTTCGCCTATTTTTTTAGACTTTGTAAGCTGCGGCTTTGGCTTGATAGTCTTGAGTAATCTGTTTCATTTCTACCGCGCCACCAGCCAGCTTTTGAACTTGTTCTGATAAAAGCACAACGGATTGGGCATTATCCAAAATCTCCGCACCAATTTGAGTCAATTTATCCGCTTGTTGTTGTGTGCCATTTGCCACATTGTTGCTCAAGGTAGCAACTTGACCTATTTGTGCAGAACGTTGCTCAAGCCCTTGGGCAATGCCACTGGTGTGAACAACATTTTGCGCCGTCCGTTGCTTACCTTGATCCATCGATTCAACGGTTTTTAGCATACTGACATTTAAACGACTCAGTACTTTTTCAATGCCATCGGTAGATTGACTTGTACGCTTTGCTAAAGTGCGAACTTCATCTGCTACAACCGCAAAACCACGGCCACTCTCACCCGCTCTAGCCGCTTCAATCGCCGCATTCAACGCAAGTAAGTTAGTTTGATCTGAAATACTGCGAATCGCCTGTAACTGTGTGGTAATTGCGCTAACATCAGTGGTTAAATCGGTCATTGATTCTGTCACTTCAGTCATGTTGGTTTCCAGTGCCTGCATGTCTTTCATAATGCTTAATGCGCTCTGACGATCGCCAAGACTTGAGGTTGCCCCTTCCTTTGCCTGATCTGCTGATATTTGGCTGTCATGAGCCATTGCCTGAAAACTGTCGATAACATCTTGAGTCGACTCGGCAATCATTCGTGCTTGGTTATTTTGCTGTTGTACCGCATGTTGAGCTTGATCGCTCAGGCTCATTAAGTTGTCGGAAGTACTGGCCATTTTTACAGCAATATCGCGATAGTCGTTAAACAATTGCGACAACTCTTCCAGCATCAAATTAAATGACATTTCTGCCTGAGTATCAGCTGAAGGTAACCGAACCGATAAATCTTTATGCTGTGAAATATGTTGAATTGCACCTGCAATACGTTGATTGGCAACTGAGTCTGCACGCATAAATAAGGCAATACGAATTAAAATACCGGTTTCAGTTGCGGCAAACAGCGCATGAACGAGCATAATGTTCCAGTTACACTCGCCAGCAAAAATCATCACTGGCGTATCAAATATTTCAACACCTTGTAATTGGATATAAGTCATCACGACGTGATGTATCGCCACAGTCAACAAAGCGGCCACTAACGGCTGCCAGCGCAGGTAAATAAGAAATATCCCCATGGTCGCAAAGATATGAAAGTGCATTTCAATCATACCCATTTGGCTTTGAACTAATAGTCCCGATACTGTCATCATAATCACGGCAGCCACAATGCCGAATAACTCAGTACCTTTTAGCAAAAGATAACTGAGTTGTGATAGCACCAATACGGCTATTGCTGCGGTGATGCTAAAAGTCA
>NZ_JACJFI010000230.1 GCF_014164505.1 Shewanella sp. SG41-4
GATGACGCAGCAGAAAAACCAGCCGACGCCAGCACGGATGATGATATTGACTCACTATTAACTGAGGTTGATATGCCAGCAGAGGCAGATGCTGTTCCCGTTGCCGCAGCAGTAAAATCTGCCTACACCAGCACAGATGATGATATTGACTCACTATTGGCTGAATTTGATATGCCTGCAGAGGCAGATGATGTTGACGCCGTAGCAGAAAAACCTGCCGACACCAGCATGGATGATGATATTGACTCACTATTAGCTGAGTTTGATATGCCTGCAGATGCAGATGATGTTGACGGCGTAGCAGAAAAGCCTGCCGACACCAGCACTGATGATGATATTGACTCACTATTGGCCGAGTTTGATATGCCGGCAGAGGCAGATGATGTTGACGCCGCCGCAGAAAAGCCTGCCGACACCAGCACAGATGATGATATTGACTCACTATTGGCTGAATTTGATATGCCTGCAGAGGCAGATGATGTTGCCGTTGCTGCAGAAAAACCAGCCGATACCAGCACGGATGATGATATTGACTCACTATTGGCTGAATTTGATATGCCGGCAGAGGTAGATGATGTTGCTGTTGAAGAACCAATAAAATCAGCCGACAAGAGTGCGGAAGACGATATTGATGAACTTCTAGCTGGCTTATCGGCAACCAAAAGTGACGTTGATGAAGACAGTTCAGACGATGATGTTGAAGATGCAGAACTTCAGCCATTATCAAGTGATTCAGTTAACAATGAAGACGATATTGCCGCGTTAATTGCTGCTGAATTGCAAGATGATGCTAATGACGATAGCCAAGATATAGAGTCGAGCGATGATGATATAGATGCATTATTGGCTAGCTTGAATGAGCCAGTTATTGAATCAGTATTTGATGAAAAAAGTGATGAATTATCAACGGATCAGCAGCAACGTTCCGACAATGAAGATTTAGCTGCACAAATTGCAGCTGAATTAAGTGATGAGGATATCGAAGACTCTGTTGATGATAATGAAGCCAGTGACGATGACATCGATGCATTACTCGCTAGCCTTAACGAACCTGTGATTGAGTCAGATGCTGATGTTCAGGAGAAAGCTGCGGTACAAGCACAGATTGCTGCCGAGTTAGACGAGGATACGTCTAATGAAGAGCCTATATCCGATGATGAGTCACTCGATGATGACCTTAATGCTTTATTGGCAAGCTTTAAAGACGATGCTCCCTCCGCAACAGATGCTGATACCGTCACTGATTCTGAGAGTGTGCAGTCTGCCAGTACTCAGCTTGAAAGCATCGACAGTGAAAGCATTGACGATAACGCATTATTCGATGAGTTTGATGAATACCTTAATGATACCGATTTAACTGACGAAGATGATGCCGCTGATATTGAAGCAAATAAGTTTCTTGAACCTGAAGCAGATACTGATACGCAAGCAGATCTCGATGACGAAGATAATAGTTGGTTAGAAGCTGAACTTGAAGCCGCGTTAGCTTCAACGAGTAGTAATGATGTTGAATTAGAGCAAGGGCCTACAGCTGCACCGACTCCTACATCAGAAACTGATGATGCTCTTGATGCTTTGTTAGCACAAATGGACGATGAAGAGACTGCTTCGTCTGCTGCGAAAAGTAAAATAAATAAAGATTCTGGTTTCTTTAATGACCTAAAATCCAGCAAACCTAAGCCTGAGCTTTTAGATTGGGAAAGCGATTTGTTGAAAGCTGCAGAGTCTGCTGCTGACGAGAGAGAAGTCGATGAACCAGCGGTTAGTGATGATGATTTACTGGCTGCGTTTTCACAGTCACTAAAAGATGATGACAACGATGATGACTTTACCTCTGAAGACGATTATATCCTTAGCGATGACAATTTAACGGTTGATGAAGCATTAGCCGCACTTGATCAAAAAGAACGAGGTCAATCAACTGAATACAAAACCAGTGACGATGACTTAATGCGTTTTGAGCGTGAAAACGGTTATATCGATATTGATAAACTGTTGAATGATGCTGATGAAGATAATGATAAAACCGACCAATATAAAGACGTTAATGTTGATATGGGTTCTGCTAATTCGTTAATGGGCAACCCGAACATGGTTGATGTTGATGATGAAGAAAACTCCGTTAATGCGAAACTTGATTTAGCCAGGGCGTATATTGAAATTGAAGATCAAGACAGTGCCCGAGCGTTATTAAAAGAAGTGCAAATGGACGGTAATGAACGTCAAAAATTAGAAGCCAAAAATTTACTAAAAAGTTTCAGTTAAGTCGATAAATCGAGCCTGCATAGGCAAAAACATAGGCTTATGTTAACCACATAAAAGCAAACGGCGCAGATACATGCGCCGTTTTTTTGTGATAAACTGCGCGCCATTATTGAGTAGAGGATATAGGCATGCGGGTCGCGTTAGGTGTTGAATATGATGGTAGTGGTTTTTGTGGGTGGCAGCGCCAACTCGAGGTCGATTCAGTGCAAGCCCAGGTTGAAAAAGCATTAAGCTATGTGGCCAATGAGCCTATAACGGTATTGTGTGCCGGAAGAACAGATACTGGTGTGCACGGTACCGGTCAGGTGGTTCATTTTGACACCGATGTACAACGTCCAATGACGGCGTGGACACAGGGCGTTAATGCTAATCTACCAGACAGTGTGGCTATACGTTGGGCAAAAGAAGTCGATGACAGTTTTCATGCTCGTTACAGTGCTACTGCCAGACGTTATCGTTATGTGATTTATAATCATAAACTGCGCCCTGGTATTTTAAGTGCCGGTGTGAGCCATTATCACGGTGATATTGATGAAACCTTGATGCATCAAGCTGCACAGCTTTTTGTAGGCGAACACGATTTTACCAGTTTTAGAGCGTTGCATTGTCAATCTAAAACACCGTTTCGAAACGTGCATCAAGTCAATGTGACTCGCCAAGGCATGTATGTGATGGTCGATATTCAAGCTAATGCATTTTTACATCATATGGTGCGTAATATTGTGGGTTCATTATTACAAATAGGCTTAGGTAATCAACCTAAAGAGTGGATTACAGAATTGTTTGCCCTGAAAAATCGTAAGCTAGCGGCACCTACCGCTAAACCGAATGGATTGTATTTGGTCGATGTGACTTACCCTGAACAATATCAATTGCCTAAGTTAGCGCTGGGTCCATTGTTTATGCTCGATTAAGTCCTTTAAGCTATCGATGTTTTTTAAGTTAGCTAAGTTATCTTTATTGAAATGTAAAACCAATGTTTTGTATTGGCAACGCCTAGTAAAGTTTGCATAAGTAAAATGGTATTGAATTATGTTAATCGCGTCTGAAATTACTGTACCCAATCAACAATCAAGCTTAAACCAATGGCTGGATTATTTGCTGGCTATTCATCCTAGCGAAATTGATATGGGCTTAACTCGAGTCAGTGCTGTTGCCGAGCGTTTAAACGTGATTGATTTGGCTCCAGCTAAAGTCATTACTGTGGCGGGTACCAATGGCAAAGGTACAACTTGCGCCATGCTGGCTTCTATTTTACGCCAAGCTGATTTGTCCGTTGGTGTATATAGCTCGCCTCATTTGCTGCGTTATAATGAACGAGTGCAGATAAATCAACAAGATGCCAGTGATGACGCTCTTATTGAGGCATTTTGTGCCATAGAGACGGCGCGAGGCGATATTTCATTAACCTTTTTTGAATACGCTACCTTAGCAGGTTTATATTTGTTTAAAGCTGCTAAAGTCGATGTGATCATTCTAGAAGTGGGTTTAGGTGGACGGTTGGATGCAACCAATATTATTGATTCCGCCGCCACTATTTTGACCTCTATCGATCTTGATCATCAAGAATATTTAGGCGATACCCGCGAACTGGTTGGCAGAGAAAAAGCTGGCGTGTTTCGCCCCGATTGTGTTGCTATTATAGGCGAACCAGATTTGCCGTTGAGCGTCACTGAATATGCGAATCAACTCCGCACAACCCTTTATCGTGTTGGGCATGAGTTTGATTACCATAAAGATCAGACTCAACCAGCATTATGGCACTTTGAATCTGCGCAGCAGTCATATACTGGCTTGGCTGTGCCGAGGTTACCGCTAGCTAACGCTGCTAGTGTTGTTGCGCTGCTGAGCCTTATGTGGCCGCAAATAAGCCAACAGCACATCAATCAAGGTTTACAACAAGCTCAACTTGCTGGACGACTAGAGCAGGTGAGTCAGCAACCATTAGTATTATTAGATGTTGCACATAATCCACATGCCGCCAGATATTTAGCGCAACAGTTGCAGGCATATCAAGGTCGTCGTATTGTCGCTTTGTGTGGCATGCTTAAAGATAAAGACATTAAGTCGGTATTGGCGACATTAGCCGAGCAAATTAGCCATTGGAACTTGGTGAGTTTAGATAATCCACGCGGCGCTTCAGCACAAGCATTGCGTCAGGCATTGCCTAACGACGGTAGCCGTGAACATGTTAGTGAGTTTGCTGACATCGCTAGCGCATGGCAAACCATACAAACGACGCTAAATGCGGATGATGTGGTTATTGTCTTCGGTTCTTTTTATACTGTTGCAGGCTTTAAATCTTTATAAACACTATTTATGTCAGACGTCGGTTGTACAAGCCATCATTAACGTCATTTGGTTAAAAAAGGGAATTAGCTTTGAATCGTCAATTTCAAAATCGTTTGGTGGGTACCATCGTATTAGTGGCCTTAGGTGTGATTTTTTTACCTGATTTATTAGACGGTAAGAAAACGCAGGTGGTTGAGGAATTCACTGAAATTCCTTTACGTCCAACTCAGTCAAGTGCTTCAACTAAAGTCAATTCCGACCATTCCGCCGAATCGGCAGAAGAATTCCAAGTGTTAACGATTGCTGAACCGCAAGATCTCAGTAACGATTTAGTTGCATTAGGTGCACCTGAACCCATTAAAGAGTCGGCTAAAGAAGTGAGCCCAGCTGTAAAGCAACCAGCAGCTGTTCCTACTCCCTCTACAACGGCAGTTAAAAAGCCTGAAACCCAGGTAGCTAACAAAGTGAAATCAGCCATTACAGCTGGTTTTACATTGCAATTAGGCGGCTTTAACAATATTACCAACGTAAAAGCGTTGATAGCACAACTGCGAAAAGCGGGGTTTAACGCTTATACATTGCCTAAAGTACCAGTCGAAGGGAAACTAACCCGAGTGTTTGTTGGTCCTGAAGTATCAGAAGAAAAACTTAAAGCTCGTCAGCAACCTATATTCAAACTAACCGGATTAAAAGGCAAAATCGTAGCCTATAATCCTCAAGAACAATAACCTTTTCAGACGGTATTTTGCGTGCGTGATTAATATTTACAATTTGATTGTTCTTAATCACGCAAGAATAATTTGTGCAATCAGAGGTGAGAAACATCTCTGTCTCTGTTAGAATCCCGCCGTCTTGAACCCTATACCGGATCCCCATCTCCATGGTTTGGATTGATTACGCAATAATTATTGTCATCGGGTTATCAACTATTATTAGTTTGATCCGCGGATTTGCAAAAGAAGCCATGTCTCTTGGGGTTTGGTTTGCCGCTTTCTTTATCGCTAGCCAGTTTTATCTTGATCTTGCCGCTCATTTAACCCAAATGCAGGACGAGCTAGTCAGAAACGGTGTGGCGATTGCCATTCTTTTTATCATTACCCTGATCATAGGGGCACTCGTTAATTATTTATTAGGCCAGTTAGTGGCTAAAACCGGATTATCGGGCACAGACCGTGTATTAGGCCTGTGTTTTGGTGCCATTCGTGGCGCGTTAATAGTTAGTGCACTACTGTTTTTTATGGATGCTTTTACGGCATTCCCTGACACGAAGTGGTGGCAGGACTCTGTTCTTGTACCTGAATTTGGCGTGGTTATTCAATGGTTTTTTAACTACCTTGAAAATACCTCAAGCTTTGTACCCAAAATATAAACATAAAACACTTTACAGTGAGGAACCTTACCCATGTGTGGTATCGTCGGAATAGTAGGAAAATCAACAGTTAATCAGACCATTTATGATGCGCTGACTGTGCTCCAACATCGTGGTCAAGACGCAGCAGGTATTGTGACGGTTGACATGAATGCGTTTCGTTTACGTAAAGCAAACGGCTTAGTCAAAGATGTGTTTGAACCTAAACATATGCAGCGTTTACAAGGTAATGCCGGTATTGGACATGTTCGTTATCCTACCGCTGGTAGCTCGAGTGCATCAGAGGCACAACCGTTTTATGTTAACTCGCCATTTGGTATTTCGTTAGCACATAACGGTAACTTGACTAATACGATTGAACTGGCTGCAAGCTTAGTCACAAAGCGTCGTCATGTTAACACTACCTCAGACTCAGAAATCTTGTTGAATCTGTTAGCCGATGAGTTACAAGAAACGCGCA
>NZ_JACJFI010000231.1 GCF_014164505.1 Shewanella sp. SG41-4
TAAGATCGCAAGGTTCCACCCTGCACGGGCCAAAAGGGGATCAACAGCAATCCCCTCTTGGATCACCCCTGCCGTTCCGGCAACATTTTCGCTTTTTAACCAAACAACAGCAGCGAAAAAATTGCAACGGAAATGGATCCTGCTTTTGACTTCATTTTAGTGTTCCTCGGTCTTATTCGAAAATGCTAACGCTTCCAATGGTACATCCTGTACCGCGAAAGCTAAGCTCACATCCATGTGAGCCTCACGCTATTTTCTTCAACGACCTCAAGTTCAGAGTAGAATCGGTCCATTTCCAAGCCAAAAAACTAACTTGTTTTTGCCCTACTTTCTCTCATACCTCGAAAGTGTCTGCGATAAACTGCGCCGCGTAGATCGCACCAAGCGTATAAGATGGAAATAGCCAAACGCGACATCTGTCCAGTATAACCAATTGAATTGTATAAAAGCCGAGCATTTGCTCGGCTCCCTTATGCTTTACATACGCTTATAAATCAAATCCATCATATCAGTTGCAGTATTACGAGCATCTTCAATATTCATATCTGCCAACTCATGCATTACTGGGTTTAAAGTTGTTCTAAATGAATGAATCTCGTTTGCTACTGCTTCTGTGATAATGCCGTTGTTCTTGAGAGTATCGATACAAACTGAAAAATCGGTTCTCAAAGTGGCTCCTTTAGTTCTAAGTTGGTCTTTGTATCGATGGCGAAGCTCTGTTTCCAAGAACGGTCTAAGTTTCAGTATTTTGTTGTCTTGGGTTTCATTATTGATAAATGCTGTGATTTCGTTGTATGCGTCATCATGCTCTGTTGCGGTCATCTCTGCTTCTGTAGTGGCGGCAAAGTCAGAGCCATTTGCCACTTTTACAATTTTTAGGGCGCTTGTATTTGTGAACTTCTTAATAGCAGTAGCGGCCATTCCACGGTAGTGGGTTGTTATGAATAGCTGTTTTATCAATGGTGAAATATCAAAAAGTTTGTTCAAGATGCTAGAGATTCGTTCATTGTCGAAGCTAGTCACAGGGTCGTCCATTACCAATATGGCCTTGGCTTTATCTTCATCTGAAAGCTTGTTAATTTTAGCTAGGTAGATGCATAGCGCCAAAGCGCGTCTATCAGATTCGCTGAACAGGCAGTTCATCTTGTTTCTTTGAATTGTTGTACCGTTGAAACTGACTTGTAGGTCATAGACAAACTTTTTACCACCATTGTTTGGCTTTCTACTGATATTGAAGTTTCGAGAGCCAAGGCTTTGGAATAGCTGATTTATTTCATCAAAGTAGTTATCTAGAAACTCTTCTTGAGATGCTTCTAGTGTTTCCTTGTTGTTCTTGTATGTTTCTTTGTCTTGTTCTGCTTGTGTACTAAGTTGTCTATAAATTGCGCATTTTTCTTCTAACGTATGACGTAACTTTTTATTCTCAAGTGCTTTCTGGCTTGTGTTCTCGGTGGCTTTAGTAGCTGTTAAGGCCGCAGAATCAAGACCATTTTTAAACTCAATAAGCTTTTCATTTATGGATTCGATTACGATCTTATAGGCTTCTTTGGCATCATTAAATGAGTCTATCGCCGACTGTAGAGGTGAGAAATCAATTGCATCAACAGCGTTGTATGCAGTTTCTATTTTTATGTTTAGAAGCTCTAGAATTTGAGATTTCAGCTCATCGTGTTTTTCTCTTAATTGTTCAATCGATACCTCAACTACCTCATACATATCATCGACAAAAGGGATTAATTCCGCTATTAGGTCAGTCACCGATTGTTCTGGGTATAGCTCAAGTATTTCTTTATTTTCTTCGTGAACCCGTTTAATAGCTTGCTCATCAATTGTAATCAATTGTTTGGTTAGTAGTCGCGTAGCACTTGCTTTGGTTACCTTAATGAAGTTAGAAAATGCTTCATTAAAAGCAACTTTGTAGCTTTCGATTAGTTCTAATGACTCGCCTTCAAGCTCTTGACCACAAAATGGACAGTTTTCATCTAAATGAGTCAGACCGCTGGATGCCCAGCCTTTATAGCCGTTTTGCTCTTTCAGATGTTCCATGTGTTCTTGTACTAAAGCTTTTGCGTCGGAGTGAGCTTCTTCCATGCTAGTAGCCAAGCACTCATTGATTTCATTGCTTGCCGCTGTGATATCAAAAGTAGTAGAAATCTCTTTTAAGTTCTTTCGCGCTTTAGATTGAGTGACGCTACCAATCTGTATCGTCAATGATTCTTGCTCAGCGATAGATGCGGAAATTGCAACATTTAGCTCTTCGATAGACTCTGTTGGTAGTTCAGATGCAACGTATGTTGCTGCATCGGTGATACAGCTCGCTTCTAGTGCGGCCTTAGCTGTTCGTAAAGTTGCATTTGTAGCAGCTAAAGCCTCATTCTCTGCTTTGAGGGCTTCAAAACGCTCGGTATTTTCTTCACCTAGAATGAAGTTTGAAATATTCTCTGAGTTATCACGGTTATTGACTGTGCCGCTTATTACATTTCGATGAATGAAGTTGTGGTCAAAGATGTGCAGTTCACAATCTACGGGTAATCCAGGTGCCCAAGTTTCATTTGAAAATACACAGACAGGTGCATTGTCGAACTGAAATTGGACTTTCATAGGGTTGCCTACTGTACCAGGTCTTGGTATTGCCTTGCGGTCTTTGATTAACTCTGGGTTGTTCGATGCTAGAGAGTAAAAAATGTCACACAGCGTACTTTTGCCATTACGGTTTTCACCGTAGATTATGTTCACCTTAGAAAATTGCGTGTCACCAGCTCTTGCGCTGTGATAGCTACCGATGCCTTCAATTTTTTGTATTCTTCTTAGCATTATGATACCCATTTGATAGATGATCGTTCATGCTACCATAGGTTCATATCTAGAATGCGGTCGATAGTCACTACAAGCGTCAATCGGCAGCGGAACAATCAGGATGGCAGCGTATTAGGTTGTTTGGCAGTGCCAATATATGTGATCTAATAGTACGAATTTGATAGTAATTAGGTGATTTTTACGTTTTGCTACGTGATATTGGCTTACTTTCTCTAATCCAAATCAGCAGAGTTTGAGCAGAAACTCTAACTTACTTTTGTCCATAAGTGAGCCAGAAGCCATGATTGAAAATGGATAAATTCAACTCTGAACTTGAGGCCGTTGAAGAAAATAGCGTGAGCCTGACAGGACGTCAGGCTAGCTTTCGCGGTACAGGATGTACCATCGAAAGCGTTAGCATTTTCGAGTAAGGCCAAGGCCGACTACAAACGAGTTAGCTAGGCTACTCTGTTTACGCTAATTCCATTGTTTGGACTCTGCGATAATAAACCAATTATTCCAAATAATTCAGGCTGCCAATGGCAGCCTGAATGTTATGTACTTAACGTGTGTTAAGACTCGCAGTGGTTACTTACCGTCAAAGGTAAACGACTGACCTGCAAGAGCGGCTTCAAACATTAATCCACCCTTTGCGGCGGTAAATATCGCCATACCATTAATATAGGCTGCGGCTGCGGCATGATTACTGCCTGCTTGTCCAGCACCTGCTGAATTACCTGTAGTACCTACTTGCGCATTGGCACCAACGTTAATGGCCACTGCTGACGCTTGAGCGCTAAATTCAAAGCTACCGCTGGTGAACTCATTATATGCTTTGGCATCTTTAAAGAAGATAATTTCACTATAGGCTTGTCCGCCTAACTGAAAACCAATGGATAGCTGGGTTAGTGTGGAATCCCCCATATAAGCATCGCTTTGGTATACACGACCATTTCCATATGCGGCACCAATTCCGATACCGCCTTTGGCTACGGTTGGGAAGACTGCATAACCATAAGCAGTATTAAATAAATGCCGGCTTTCATCAGCCTTTTTGAAATTAGTAATAGCGTCGCTGTAAGCTTCATCGTTAGCAAAACTCGGAGCTGAAAACGCGAAGCTTAATAACACAAGAACACTGGAAAAAACTAAGCTAATTGAACGTTTCATAAATAACCTCATAGACTAAGTTGTCATGGTAAAAACTCACCATAGAGTAGCATACCCCCTAATGGGTGCGAGTTAATAAACATTTATACTCGGCGGTCATTGGCATACGCCTGAGGATTATTTTTAGCATGATATGTATGGGGGATTAGTCTTTTTGTTGTCTCATGAATTCTTTTTTTTATCCCCATTTTCAGTAACGTGATTGTTTGTAACGTCCCTATCCTCATCGACCATTAAATGATGCAAATAAGTTATTTCTTCTTCATCCAGTAGCTGAACCGTGTGCGATTTTTTGGTTTGCAACGTTGCTTGGCTGGTGGCATTGAGCGATCCGCGTAAATAGGCTGCTCGGGTAACTTGCTGTATGCCATATAGTGCAAACACATATACGGTCAATAATAGGCTTAAACGTGTTACCGCTTGGGTTAATAATAAAACTGAATCACCTAAGTAAAACGGTAAATAAACCAATACGATACGCAATACCCAATTAATGAGAATGCCGATGGTTAATACACTTAGCCAGCGAAATCGAATCACTTGTAAGTTAGGCTGTCTATTGGCCAAATACTGTGGGCGATAGCGGGATAATAAACGATAAATAGCCCAGAAATAGCCAAAGGTTTGTAGCATTAATAGGATAGGTAAAACCATGGCTAATAGGTTAATACTGCTTAATTCGCCTAGCGTTCCAATAGTGTTATTTGAATTTTCTGGATCGATACCGATATGAAATAAGATGGTTGAACTGGTCACTAATGCAACGATAATGGCAACGCCAAAATGTTTTATTAACAGGGGTTGATAATCTTGTGCTGTTAGGCTGCTTTTACAATATAAATACAGCATTGGCATCAGCAGAAAATAGATGGGAATAAACAGTGTAAGGGTTAAATGTATCGGGATTGGGGTGGTTTCTGGGGTGAGTAAACCCGTTAAAAAATAACAGCCGATCAGTAAAAATATCCCAGCGAGCAGGCTATGGCTACGGGTGGCACTTTGATAAATATAGTGAATATAGAGGCCAACTCCAAGACAATGAATGCCTCCGAGCAAGGAGAGCCACCAGTATGTTTGAATGAATAAATCGTTAAATTGGTTCATTTTCACTCTCTTTGACGATAGTGAATACTAACCTACTTTGTGTGAACCGAATAGTTCCCAGTTATTAACTTTGCTTTAATTTACGTAAATGTCTGTTTGAGACTCTTTCTGGTGGTAGACCCGGGGCCGGTTTACGTTCAGCCAATAAATGCTTAATGGCAAAAATTGGGTGAGGCAACAGCATTCTTGGTCCTGCATACATCATTATTTCACGTGCTCTTTGTTTCATATGGGGTTTGTAGCAATGTACAGGGCATTTATTACACGTCGGTTTGTCTTGGCCGTAGGGACAACGATCGAGCCGAGTATTGGCATAGCTTAAAAACTCACTACATAGCAGGCATACACCTTGGGAGGGTTTGAGAGGGTGGTGAGCTTTACAGTAGATTTCGACCATAGCTTGCATAGTTCGAAATTCGTAGAGTAATTTACCATTTAAAAGTTCTGTGTCAGCCATAGTGTTATCTCTTAGTCAATACCTTAGTAAATTAGTCGGATATTCAATAGTGTAAGCTTGGCAATAGTAGCTGACAAATTCCGCTTATTTAACTTTGATCTTTGGCTCAAAATGTCCTTTATTTGGGGTTAAGGTCGCAAAAATGAATAAAACAGATGTGAAATGGTGAGTTATCTACGACTTGTTACAGATTAAAATAGATAAATACTTGATTTTATAGTGTACATTGAAATAATAATGGCTGGTGCTTAAAAAAGCAGCGCGGTATCATTAAAAGCATTACATTGCCTCACAATGAATACCGTTGTGAGTGAGATTAAATAATGTGTTTTGGCACATAATCAGCAAGGTGGAAGCCTAATGAAGGTAATTTTAACTGTCATATTGATTGCAATTGCTCTGTATTTATATAGACGTACTCAAGCTGTGGCAAAACAAGAACGAGATAAAACCAATCGTAATGCCACACCGCATTCATCCAATGAGGTTGCTCAAACTTCAACGACAGCAGACGATACGACTACGGCAGAGTCTGAGCATGTCGTTTTGGATAAGTCAGCAGCAGATGAGGTATTAACTGAAACGACTGTGAAGACCGATGAACTTGTTTCTGTTGATTCAGTTGTAGATGTTGTTGATCCTGTTGATGAGTCCAGCGAAAAGCCTAAAGCACCAGTAGAGCAGGTTAATGAGCCTGTTGATTCCGTCGACATTACTCCTGAACCGACTAAACCCAAAAC
>NZ_JACJFI010000232.1 GCF_014164505.1 Shewanella sp. SG41-4
AAGCATCTAACAAGCCTATGCCTTGTTTATTAGCAGGCCACAGCCTTGGTGAATATTCTGCTTTAGTCTGCGCGGGCGTGATTGAATTTACTGATGCCGTTAAATTAGTTGAGCTTCGCGGAAAACTAATGCAACAAGCTGTACCTGCAGGTTCTGGTGCTATGTTTGCCATTATTGGTCTTGATGATGATGCGATTGCCAAAGCGTGCACAGAGTCTGCTCAAGGCGACGTGGTAAGCCCTGTTAACTACAACAGCCCAGGTCAAGTAGTGATAGCCGGTGAGAAAGCGGCTGTTGAACGTGCTGCTGCAGCATGTAAAGCTGCTGGAGCTAAAATGACAGTAGCATTGCCTGTGAGTGTGCCTTCACACTGTGCGTTAATGAAGCCAGCCGCTGATGAACTCGCTAAAGCCTTAATTGAAGTGACATTCTCAGAGCCTACCATTAATGTCGTTAACAACGTTGATGTGGCAATGCCGAGAGATTCACAGGCAATTAAAGATGCATTAGTGCGTCAGTTATATTGCCCAGTGCGTTGGAGCGAGTCTGTTGAATTTATGGCGACACAAGGTGTTACAAAATTAATAGAGTGTGGACCGGGGAAAGTATTAACCGGGTTAACAAAAAGAATTAGTAAATCGATATCCGCTCAAGCGGTCAATGATGTTGCTTCATTTGCAGCATTAGTCGAATAAAGGAGTTGATATGAGCTTTAGCATTAATTTAGACGGTAAAATTGCCCTAGTAACAGGCGCTAGCCGCGGTATTGGGCGTGCGATTGCTGAGTCATTAGTACAAGCTGGCGCGATGGTTATCGGCACTGCAACCAGTGAAAAAGGTGCTGCTGCGATTCAAGAATACCTAGGTGACAAAGGCTTTGGGATGGTGTTAAATGTCACTGATTCTCAATCTGTTGCTGATTTATATAGCCAGATCAAAGAAAAAGCAGGTGAAGTTGATATTCTTATCAACAATGCGGGTATTACCCGTGACAATTTATTAATGCGAATGAAAGATGATGAGTGGCAAGATATTATTGACACTAATTTGACTTCATTATTTAAATTGTCTAAACCAGTAATGCGATCTATGATGAAAAAACGTTTCGGACGTATTATCAGTATCGGTTCTGTAGTAGGTACAATGGGCAATGCTGGCCAAGTAAATTACTCGGCAGCTAAAGCGGGTTTGATTGGATTTACAAAATCTCTCGCAAGAGAGGTTGCATCTCGTCAAATAACAGTGAATGCTATTGCACCTGGATTTATTCAGACAGACATGACAGATGAGCTGACAGTTGAACAGCAACAAGCTATTATGTCGCAAGTTCCGATGGAACGATTAGGGCAAGCACAAGAAATTGCCAATGCAGTATTGTTTTTGGCCTCGGATTCAGCCGCTTATATCACAGGTGAAACATTGCATGTGAATGGCGGCATGTACATGGTTTAAGAGCGATAGGTAGGTAACTACCTTCATTTGAGTCAGTGTTAGTGACAATTTAATGTTATTTTTTGTGGTTAGACCACAAAATCTAAGCTTGCATTGTTATCTAATTCGAATAAACTACTCGCAATCTTACGCAAGTGCGTAATTTGAATAGGAAAGAAAACTAATGAGCAACATCGAAGAACGTGTAAAGAAAATCATCATCGAGCAACTTGGCGTTAAAGAAGAAGACGTTAAATCAGCTGCTTCTTTTGTAGACGATTTAGGCGCAGATTCTCTAGACACGGTTGAATTGGTTATGGCTCTAGAAGAAGAGTTTGATACCGAGATCCCTGACGAAGAAGCTGAAAAGATCACTACTGTTCAAGCAGCGATCGATTACGTTTCTAAGAATCAGTAATCAAGAATTCACAAAAACAGGCGGCATTTATGCCGCCTGTTTTTGTTTAAAGCATTTGTAAACGCTCGTTCCATTTAATTGCATTAGAACATCCCTCCTTATACTTCTTTAGCTAAATCGCAATAATGGCATCGTGGCAGATTTTTTTTAAAGGTGAATATCATGTCTAAACGTCGTGTCGTCATCACAGGTCTTGGTCTTGTGACTCCTGTGGGTAATGATGTCGAGTCTACTTGGAATGCCTTATTGGCTGGTAAAAGTGGTATCGCTCCAATCACTAAGTTTGATGCTAGTGAATTTGGTACTCGTTTCAGTGGTTCTGTGAAAGATTTTGACGTCGAACAATACTTAACCAAAAAAGATGCCCGTAAAATGGATTTATTTATCCAGTACGGCATGGCTGCAGGCATTCAAGCTGTAAAAGATTCAGGCTTAGATATGAGCCAAGAAAATCCAGCTCGTATAGGTACTGCTATTGGTGCTGGTATGGGGGGCATGTGGTTAATTGAACAAGGCCATTCTGCATTATTAAATGGTGGACCGCGTAAAGTGTCACCATTTTTTGTACCTAGTACCATTATCAATATGATTGCCGGACATTTGTCGATTATGTATGGCATGACAGGTCCAAATTTTGCGGTCACAACAGCCTGTACTACTGGTGTGCACAATATTGGTTTTGCTGCGCGTACCATTGCTTATGGTGATGCTGATGTGATGGTTGCCGGTGGCGCAGAAGATGTGACTAGCCCATTAGGTGTAGCAGGTTTTAGTGCTGCTAAAGCATTATCTACACGTAATGATGATCCAACAGCAGCAAGTCGCCCTTGGGATAAAGACCGTGATGGCTTTGTTATTGGTGATGGCGCGGGTGTTATTGTGATGGAAGAGTACGAGCGCGCTAAAGCGCGTGGTGCAAAAATTTACGGTGAGTTAGTCGGTTTTGGCATGAGTGGTGATGCATTCCACATGACATCACCACCAAGTGACGGTGCAGGTGCTGCGGCTGCAATGGTTAATGCTATTAATGATGCCCAAATTGAAAAAGAACTTGTGGGTTATATTAACGCGCATGGCACCTCAACGCATGCCGGTGATAAAGCAGAAGCTGCTGCTGTTAAATCGGTGTTTGGGCCTCACGCTTATGATGTACTTGTGAGTTCGACTAAATCAATGACAGGGCATTTGTTGGGTGCAGCTGGCGCTGTTGAAGCCATTATTACTTTGCTTGCACTGCGTGATCAACATGTACCGCCGACGATCAACCTTGATAACCCAGATGAAGGTTGCGACTTAGATTTTGTTGCTCACACCTCACGTCGTCATCAGTTTGACTATGCCTTATGTAATTCATTTGGTTTTGGTGGCACAAACGGTTCGTTACTGTTTAAGAAAATTTAATCGAGTTAATGCCAATAAGGGAAGATGAAAATCTTCCCTTTTTTATTTGTTTAATTTGTTTTTTTGTCACATTAGTATTTATCAATTCCCGTTAAATGATGATTTAGCGTAGACTGATAAGTAATGACATTTATCTAATAGGATCTATTATGGCAGGTAAAGATAGACAACTTACATTACGTTTTTTGGCCGAACCTGCAGATGTCAATTTTGGCGGTAAGGTTCACGGCGGCGCTGTAATGAAATGGATCGATTTAGCCGCTTATGCAGCAGCAGCAGGCTGGAGCGGTAAATATTGTATTACCGTATATGCTGGCGGCATTCGATTTGTTAAACCTATCCATGTGGGTAA
The DNA here is from genome assembly GCF_014164505.1 of Shewanella sp. SG41-4. Taxonomy (GTDB): domain Bacteria; phylum Pseudomonadota; class Gammaproteobacteria; order Enterobacterales; family Shewanellaceae; genus Shewanella. Next base: position 3,603 of record NZ_JACJFI010000232.1, read on the forward strand.
TATTGTCGAAGTCACTGGCAAAGTTATTTATACCGGTACAACGTCTATGCACATTGCGATTGATGTAAAGGCGGGCGATCCTAAAGAGTCTGAACGTCATCTGACGACACACTGTATTGTAATCATGGTAGCAGTAGATGACGAAGGTCATCCCACATCGGTACCAGAATGGATACCGGCTAATGCTGATGATGTTCGCTTACGTGATAGTGCATTGAGATTGATGGATATGCGTAAACGTATCGGTGCCGAAATGGAAGCTCACGTTAAACCTTCAGTTGAATAGATAAGGGGAAATCATGGCCAAGGTAGCATTTATTGGTTTAGGCGTTATGGGGTTCCCGATGGCGGGACATTTGGTAAAACAGGGTCATGAAGTTACTGTGTATAACCGTACAGGGGCTAAAGCGACCCAGTGGGTTGAACAATATGGTGGTAAGAAGGCTGATACACCAAAAGATGCCGCCCTAGGCCAAGACATTGTTTTTACCTGTGTGGGTAATGATGATGATCTACGCCAAGTTGTATTAGGCGAGCTGGGTGTTGTTCATGGTATGCATGCAGGTGCCATTTTGGTTGACCATACTACGGCTTCTGCTGATGTAGCGCGTGAAATTGCCGCGCACATTAAACCACTTAACATTGCATTTTTAGATGCACCTGTTTCAGGTGGTCAAGCGGGAGCAGAAAATGGTGCGTTAACGGTGATGATGGGCGGCGAACAAACTGATTTTGATACTGTTAAACCCGTTATTGCGGCATACAGCCGCTGCGCTGAATTGTTAGGACCTGTTGGTTCAGGGCAGTTGACTAAAATGGTTAACCAAATTTGTATTGCTGGTGTAGTGCAAGGCCTCGCAGAGGGACTTCATTTTGCTAAAAGTGCTGGTTTAGATGGCTTAAAAGTGATTGAAGTGATCAGCAAAGGCGCGGCACAAAGCTGGCAGATGGAAAATCGCTATAAAACGATGTGGCAAGGTCAATATGATTTCGGTTTTGCTATCGATTGGATGCGAAAAGATTTGGGTATTGCTTTAGATGAAGCTCGTCGTAATGGTAGCCATTTACCGGTAGCCGCGTTAGTTGATCAGTTTTATTCTGAAGTTCAAGCAATGAAAGGTAATCGCTGGGATACCTCTAGCTTACTTGCCCGTTTAGAAAAGTCTCGCAGTTAAAATCAACACCAAGTTGTTATAGGCGTAAATGTAGCCCCAATATAGATTGGGGCTTTTTATTGACTATAAACTCATTAATATTAGTCTTTACTGTATTAGGCACTTTGTGGTCTTAAGTTGATTTATTGACTAAAAACCATCGAGTTACATGATATAGCGCACATCTTCATCTAATTATCGCTGCTATTATTGTTTAATCTAAATTAATTTTTCTTAAAGTGGATAGATTAGCTACGTTTATATTGTCAGTTAATTTGAAATTGTTTATAAATTTTTTGATAAACGGTTTATAAACAAAGTTGTTGAATAACCCTTAAGCAAAGTGTCGTGTTGCAGTGTGATGATCCGCGTCAGATAAAAGAATGCGGGCACATGCTAAATTGGAGGAATGAATAGTGAGCAATAAACTACTGAGTGCATTGTTTGCGGCTGGTTTCGCGGTAATGATGATGTCTTCTGCATCATTTGCTGCTGATGAGACCCTCGCAGAGTTTCACGTTGAAATGGGTGGCTGTGAAAACTGTCACGCTGATGGTGAACCATCAAAAGATGGTGCTTATGAATTTGAACAATGTCAAAGTTGTCATGGTTCACTAGCTGAAATGGATGATAACCATAAGCCGCATGATGGTATATTAATGTGCGCAGATTGCCATGCACCACATGAAGCAAAAGTAGGCGAAAAGCCAACATGTGATACATGCCACGATGATGGCCGTACTGCAAAATAAGTTATCTTTGATAGCTGAAAAATGCCGACATAATGTCGGCATTTTTGTTTTTAATCCTCGCGACAATACATCTTACTTTTACCTAAGTACCTCTTTGTGGGTAGTTAAATTCTTTTGATTTCAAATAGATGCGCAACATAAGGGCGCAGCCTGTGCACTTATGTTGCGCAATTGTTGATTTAAAACACCTAGTCATTTCTTATTTCTATTTTAAATCAGTAAGTTAATTTATTGGCACAGCTTTCGCAGTATTTCATCTATGTAATCGTTAATATGAAAGGGTAGTTGTATGTCTGTAGTCCAATCAAGTTGTGCTTATTGTGGTGTCGGATGCGGTATTAGCGTGTCTTCAAATAAAGCGGATTGGACCGATGTCGATGCTGCAGATTTAGTATTAGTCGGTGATAACAATCATCCTGCAAACTACGGTCATTTATGCGCCAAAGGCGAACGCTTACTCGACAGTTTAGCCCAACCTAATGTACTGCGTTATCCAAAACTGCGTTCTGGTATACCACTTGAATGGGACAAGGCGAGCACCTTAATTGCTGATACCTTTGCGCAAACCATTGCAGAACATGGTCCAGATTCAGTCGCACTGTATCTTTCTGGCCAATTACTCACTGAAGATTATTATGTTGCCAACAAGTTTGCTAAAGGCTTTTTAAAAACGGCTAACGTCGATACTAACTCACGCTTATGTATGTCGTCAGCGGTGAGTGCAATGCAACGCGCTTTTGG
>NZ_JACJFI010000233.1 GCF_014164505.1 Shewanella sp. SG41-4
TCAAGAAGTGCCGCTTGCTGGGCTTGAGGGTGCATAATTTCAAATTTGTAAAATTCCCTATAGCCCTCTACTTGCTCCTTGATATTAAAATGACTGTGTTCACGACTAAATCCACAGATATCACCGAGGCTAAAGCCTGACAAAAAGTCCAATTCAATCAAGGTATCAACGATGTCATCCTTAACATCATTTTGGGCAATCAACACTAAGAGTTGCTCTGTGCTCATTTACGTTTCTCCAGCCAGAAATACAGAATTGGCAGTAAGTAAAGCGTGGTAATTGTTGAGGTAAGTAAGCCACCGATAACCACTATGGCTAAAGGCTTTTGAATTTCAGCGCCAGGGCCTGTAGCAAACACTAATGGCATAAGGCCAAACATCGCCGTGGTGGCCGTCATTAAAATAGGTCGTAAACGACGTACGGCGCCTTGTTCAATTCTTTCCAAAAGGCTACTGAACATATGTTTAGTTTGCTCGTAATAACTCACCATCACCACACCGTTAAGCACGGCAACACCTAGCAGAGCGATGAAACCTACTGATGCAGGTACAGATAAATATTCACCCGACAGATATAAACTGACGATACCGCCCATCATGGCAAAAGGCACATTCGCGAGGATCAATCCAGCTTTGGCGAGTGAGCCAAACGTGGTAAATAAAATCAACGTGATGAGCGCTATGGCGATAGGGATAACCAGCAGCAGATTGTTAGTAGCACGTTGTTGATTTTCAAACTCACCACCAAAATTGACGCTATAACCGCTAGGTAATTGAACCTCACTAGTAATTTTTGCATTGAGTTCTTCAACGAATCCGACAATGTCACGGCCACTTACATTGGTCGTAATAACAGAGAATCGGTTACCTTGTTCACGCTCAATAAGAATGGGGCCTTTTTTGTAACTTAGCTTGGCCACATCTGTAACCCGTTTAAGGCTATGATCAGGCATCACTAACAATTGGTTTTGTAGCTCATTAATACTGCTTAAGCTGCTTGGGTTGCTGGTAATCAGCACTGGGGTACGTTTTTTTCCTTGCAACACTTCGGTCACTATTACGCCTTCGAGTTGGCTTTTGAGATAGCGGGCAAACTCCATGGTACTCATACCAAAACCTCGTGCTATTTCATTATCTAGGGTGAGGTTAATAAAGGAGCTACCTTCAATCATCGACATTTTCACGTCGACACTCCCCTCGGTGTTATTCACAAGCTGCTGAATTTGGCTGGTCAAATTGCCTAACGTCTCGATATCGTTACCAAACACTTTTATCGCGACATCACCAATGCTGCCTGTCAGCATTTCGGATACTCTCATTTGAATCGGTTGAGTGAAGTTAAAGTTAACCCCAGGATAATCTACGAGTACGGTTCTAATCGCTTCTATTAGTTGCTGTTTATTGGAAAAACGCCATTCACTACGAGGGATTAGCTCCAAAAACACATCGGTTTCGTTTAATCCCATTGGATCTAAGCCAATTTCATCGGCGCCAGTACGCGCCACGATTTGTTTTATTTCAGGTACTTGTGCCAACAGAGTTTGTTCAATTTGCTTATCAATGGCAATCGATGCATTCAGAGAAATCGACGGTGACTTCTCCAACTGTAAAATAATGTCACCTTCATCTAACGTCGGCATAAAGGTTTTACCAACCACACTAAACAACCCAAAACTGACAATCAACAAGCTTAACGCGATAACAATAAAGTGTTTTTGATAAACAAATATTCCTTTAAGGCTACTAAGGTATACCCGCTTGAGTTTCTCGATTGCTTTGGGCTCTTTGGCCGCTTTTTCATTAACTAAATAAGATGCCATAACCGGAATCACCGTCAGTGATAGCACCAGAGCAGACAGCATCGCAAATACAATAGTGACCGCAACAGGAGTAAAAAGCTTACCTTCTAACCCAGTTAAAGTGAGTAATGGCGAAAATACGATCATCACAATAGCAGTACCTGATACCACGGGAATGGCGACATCTTTAGTGGCACGAAAGATCAGGTGAAGCCTTGGCAGTCGTTGTTTGGTCGCAATAAGGTTAACCATGTTTTCGACCACTACCACCGAGGAGTCCACTAACATACCTATGGCGATAACTAAGCCACCTAAACTCATCAAGTTGGCAGACAGATTAAAAAAATCCATCATTAAAAAAGTCATCAAGGCAGAAAGTGGCAAAGAAAGAGAAACCACTAACGCGGCGCGCACATTACCTAAAAACAATGCCAGCAGCACAATCACTAATACCACGGCTTCAAATAGCGCATTCGAAATGGTCCCGATTGCAGTGTTAATTAGATTAGCACGATCATAGAAGATGTTAATTTGGCTGCCCTTTGGCAAAGTCAGGCTGATTTGTTCAATTTTTTGTTTAATATTTTTAACTACCTGATCCGTATTGGCATCTTTTAACGCGATGATTAATCCTTCTGCCGTTTCGTGACCGTCTTTAGTCACGGCACCATAACGAGCTAAATGACCAATCTGAATATCAGCCAAATCTTTCAAACGATAAACCTTGGCATCATCAGCCTTTATCACTAACTGGCGTAACTCATCAATGTCGTCGATACGGCCTTCGGCGCGGACGATAATGGTGTCAGTACCAATGGTCAGTTTACCTGCGCCCTCATTATGATTATTCTCGACAATAGCCTGTTGCAAAGCCGCAAAACTAATGCCCGCCGCAGACATAGCTGCAGGATTTGGATTAATGCTAAAGCTTTTGGCATAACCGCCTAAAATATTGACATCTGCCACGCCCACAACGGTGCGTAATAGAGGACGAATTTCCCACTCTAATAACTGTCGCCTTTCCATCAATGACAGATTAGGGTTTTCCAAAGTGAACATAAAAATTTCACTCAGCGGTGTACTCATCGGCGCTACACCACCAGTAACCCCTTCAGGAAAACTCCCCCACACAGCAGAAATGCGCTCGCTAACTTGCTGACGAGCCCAATAGATGTCGGTGCCCTCAACAAAGTCTAGGGTGATGTCGCTGATGGCATATTTAGTGGTAGAGCGCAGAATCGCTTGATTGGGAATGCCTAACAGCTCAGTTTCAATCGGCACCGTAATCTGTGCTTCGATTTCTTCCGGTGTCATCCCCGGCGCTTTTAAGATAATTTTCACTTGCGTTGGCGAAATATCAGGAAAGGCGTCTAATGGAATGGAATACCAAGAGCGAACACCGGCTAACATTAAAAACAACGCCACAATTAATACAAATAAACGCTGAGTAAGCGAAAATCGGATCACCGATGTCAGCATATTATTCGCCTCCTAAGCCAAGTAATATCCCTTTGACTGCCGCAACGGATTCCGTTAATACCTCAATTTTACTGAGGTCTTGGTCACTGGCAACAATGTATTGCTCTGGGGTAGAACCTAAAATATCAATCGTGAGGGACGTCAATGTCTCGCCTGTTTTGGTCAATATCTGGCTGTCTTGCTCCCAACTAAACACACTATTTTTGGGCAACATATACACCGATTTTTGATACTCAGGAATCACCGTAAGTTGCTGACCTAAGAGTAAGTTACATTCCTTTGGCACAGGCAATGACCATGCGGTAACAAATGCGCCATCGGCGATTGCAGAAATGGAATCGATGGCAATATGACATTGGTTAATATTCACCGCAGAAAGTGATAACGATTGGCTCATCGGCACATTAACTTTGACACGTACACTGTCACTGGGCACCAATGAAAAAATCTGTGAACCCGCCATATAAGGACCATTAGGCAGATTGAACTTCACAATACCTGACATTGGCGTACCGACAACAAAAGAGTCTGTTGCAGCATCGGTGCTTAGTACAATCTCCATGAAATGGTGCATATGCTCGTATTCTAGATAACTGTCAAAATAGTCTTGGCTTATCTCGCGCCACTTGTCAGCACTAATACTGCCATTTTTAAATAAGGATTTATTACGTTCATAACGAGTGTTGGCCAGCTGATACAAATTGCTCGCCGCCTCTACTTGGGCGAGGTAATGAAACACTTCAGGTCCCGTTAACCTAACGATCGCCTGGCCTTTGCTGACCATTTGCCCTTGAGTAACCAAAAAACTGACTTGCTGGATATTTTCCGGCGTGCTGACCCAATATTCACTACCGGGTAGCATGCTAATTTGTGCTGGCAGTGCACTACCTTCATAACTGGCCACTTTTTGCGGCTGCGCATAGCTAAGCTGAATATTACCCAATGACTTGATATCAATAGATTCGGCCTGAGCTAGGCTGAAAATACTGGCAATTAAATAACTAAGGCCTACGCCGTATTTGACCATCATAATGGGATACCTAAAGCTTGAAGTTGCTGGGAATGAAGTTGCTGTTGCATGACCATATTAATGGCCAGACGAGACTCAGTATCGAGGGCGTCCATATATCGGCGCAGCCACACCTCATAACTGACTTGGCTTTGATCTTTTACTTTGGCAAGTTCTTCGGTAATGGTGCGACTAAGCGATAGTGCGCGGGTGAGTAATGCTTGTTGGTCGAGCAAATTTTGTTGTTGCTGACGCAATACCTCAATCTGGTTGGTTAATTCTAAATAAGTGCGATCGCGATTAATCATTTGTTCGGCTTGAGATTGTTGCCATCCAGATAATTCGCTTTGTGATAACGCTGAACCAAACGTGATAGGCACCGTGATACCGACACCCAACTGTTGATCATCAACTGGACCATCTGAGGTGTTTTTAGCGGTTAATGACACTGTCCATGGGTCTTGTTCGCCAGCTTGTTGGCTGTTAATGATCAGCATTTGTTGTTGCTGTTGCAGTACCTGTAATTGCCATAATGGATGTTGGCTAAGATCATTTTCTATTTGAGAAGAGCCCACTAGAGATCGGGCTGTTTCGGCAATTTCCTGCGGCACATCTCTTTGGCCAGTAAGTTGAGTAAATAAGGTCATCGCTTCATTTTTCGACTGTTTAATGATTATTTTTTCAAGATCAATGTCGATTAATTCTCGTTCCAGCAATAAAGAATTAGCGATAGGCAGCTCTCCCACCTCCGCTAATTTTTTTTGCTGGGCGTACAATTTATTAAGTAATGTTGCTTTACGTAAAAGCTGGGAAAATTTTACTGAGGCTAAGCGTTGGTCCCACAAGCTTTGTCTGAGTAAGCCAGATAGATACAAACCTTGTAAGGCCCGTTGTTGAGCCACTATGGCTTGCGTGAGCTGCTTTAGCTGTTTATCACTGGCATATAAACTCGGGGATTTTATGGGCAAATTAAGTGAAAGTTCTTGCTCATGAATGTTACTATTATCGGTGCTACCGAGGTGCTTTAAACTGATATTAGGTAAACCGTTAAGCCAAGTAGAGCTAGTTAAATTTGCTTCATTGCTTACGGTCATTACTGAATGGCTATTACTCGTTTGGGTAGGATTATTTAATCGAACTTGGCTCATGTTGAGTAGCTGTCCTAGCTCAGTATTGTCAGCGGCATGGCTAAGGCCAATGCTACAGATAAACACTGCCAACAAACCTATATTGATACCAGACGAATTTTTAAACATAAGGCGTTTCTTTGAGTAATACAGTATGTCTTTATTGTCGGTGTTAACAGCTTAAAAATCTTTGGATATATGTATCATAAAAGGTTCTATGGTACATATGTCCTATAAATTAATTGATTGATATTACGTTTATTTAGGAGTTGTCATGAAGGATGTTGTCATTATCTCTTTACTAGGATTAAACATGTTGTTTAAACTTTTTGACACCATCGCTGACGCCCAATTTGGCGCGCCAGAATTGCATATATTGCTAGAAATCATACTGATTTTGTTAACTGCAATTGGAACAATTTATTTGAGTTATGATTTAGTTCGTCGCTCACGAGAAATGAAACAGTTAGCGAAACAACTCATCAATGCAGATAAAAAAATCGACAACATCTCGAGCCATATGCGATCTGCGAGACAAGAATACAGTAAAGCCGTATCGACCCAATTTCATACTTGGAGCTTTACCAAAAGCGAGCAACAAGTGGCATTTTTATTGTTAAAAGGCCTTAGCTTTAAAGAGATTGCCGAAGTACGTCAAACCAAAGAAAAAACAGTAAGACAACAAGCTTCATCCATTTACGGTAAAGCGACGGTGGACGGGCGACACACTTTTTGTGCTTGGTTTATGGAAGATTTCATACAAGAACATGACCAAGGTTTGGCCAATAACTATCAATAACTATCAATAACTATCAATAACC
>NZ_JACJFI010000234.1 GCF_014164505.1 Shewanella sp. SG41-4
AAGGATTCGAACCTTCGACCAATTGGTTAAAAGCCAACTGCTCTACCAACTGAGCTAACGACCCATCTTGGTTTTGCAAGAACTGATATTCTTACTGGAACAAAGGCCAACTGTCTCTATTTCAAGACCAACTGAGCTAACGACCCATCTTGTTGTAATATGTAAATTGTTTAGCCACGTTTTAAAAAGTGGTGGGACGTGAAGGATTCGAACCTTCGACCAATAGCTTAAACGCCAACTGCACTACCAACTGAGCTAACGACCCATCTTGATTTTGCAAGAACTAATATTCTTACTGGGGAAAAAGCCAACTGTCTATGTTTCAAGACCACCTGAGCTAACGACCCATCTTGGTTTTGCAAGAACTGATATTCTTACTGGAACAAAAGCCAGCTGTATCTGTTTCAATACCAACTTAACTAATGCCCATTTAGCTAGCTGATATATTAACTCACAACACTTTAAGTGTAGATTAATATTATCAACTCAACACACCCCAAAAGGCTATGCCGTTCTGAGGGCGCCTATAATACCTTTTTCAATTTCTCATGCAAGCGCAAATGTATAATTTCTTGTTGTTTGCATGAAAAACAGACTAAGAGGCTGTTTTTTGGCTTAATTAGCCTTTTAATGCAGACAATTGCTGCTGTGCGAGACGAGCAGAGGCACTATCTGCGTACTCTTTTAAGACTTTATTATAAAGCGCCCTTGCACCCGATAAATCATTTTCTTTTTCCGCAATCATGCCAAGCTTAACTAAACTGTCGCCACGTTTATTTGAGTCTGAAAATTTACTCACTACCGTGCTAAAAGCTTGTTTCGCATCATTGTACTCGCTTTTGTTATACAACAACTGGCCTAACCAATAATTGGCATTTGCTGCATAATTTGATTCTGGATATGTTGATATAAATGTACGAAATGCAGGAATGGCGTCATCGTATTTCCGATCTTTCAGAACTAGGTTCACGGCAGCTTCATAGCTCCCTGTTTCACCCAACGTTGAACTAGCTGCTGCGACCGTAGTAGCATCCGCTTGCACTGGTGCTGCTGGGGTCGATGACTTAGCAGTAAGATTAGCAATTTCCTCATACAGCTGTCGTTGACGCTGTAACATTTGATTCATTTGATAATTTTGTTGCTCAGTAATGCCTCTTAATTCTAATACTTCATTTTGCAATGCATCCATACGACGTTGCATGTCGAATTCGCCTTGTTGCTTCGCTTTTATGATGCGTTCTATTCTAGAAATCCTATCATCATTTGAACCGCCAGATGCATCCGAAACAGGTGCTGGTGCAGCAAAAACTGTTGCAGTTGTAAAGAACATCGCCGCAACCAATATGGCTAGTTTCATTTTTATCTCCTAAAAAAGGCCAACCGATAAAGGTTGGCCTTGTACTTCTTACGCTTTAGTAAACTAACACACCACGACGGTTTTTAGCAAAACCAGTATCGTTACGTGAATAGTCTAATGGCTTTTCTTCGCCGTAGCTCACGATACTCATTTGGCTAGGTTGTACACCCATACCTTGTAAATACTTAGCAATCGCTTTAGCGCGACGTTCGCCTAGTGCGATGTTGTATTCAGGAGTACCACGCTCATCCGCATGACCTTCAATCAACACTCGAACATTTGGGTTTTCAACTAAATAGTTACCATGAGCTTGAATGATTTCAGCATTTTCACTTTGAACTTCACTGCGATCAAAATCGAAGTAAATGATATTTTGACGACGTAATTCTTGTTCTTTTAAACGCTGCTGTTCTGCAGAGCTTAGTACAGGAGCTACACCACCAGTTTCAATACCACCATTACCGTATTCACTACCAGTACCACTCATAGAACCGTTAGCGTCAGTTTCAGAGTCTGAAGTTGAGCTACAGGCACCCAGTGCCATAAGCGGAACTGCAACCAACATAGCTTTAAACAACTTATTCAGATCCATTTTAAATCCTTATCAATATCTATTTAGAGAAACGGAGACCATGCTGGTGACTTCACCTCGCCCTGGCCGACAGGCAATCTTGCTTTAAATCTGCCGTCCATAGAAACAGCAGCTAACACTTGCTTACCTTGATGGGTTGTACCGTAGATAACCATAGTGCCGTTTGGAGCAACACTTGGCGATTCATCAAGTTGAGTTGATGAAAGCACCTGCATAAAGCGTGTTGCGAGATCCATTCTAGCAATATGGAACTTACCGTTAGTACGGTTTACAAAAATCATACTACGACCGTCTGGGGTAATTGAACCACCTAGGTTCCATTCACCTTCAAAAGTCATACGCGAGACTTTATTTGTATCTAAATTTACGCGATATAACTGTGGCTTACCACCTCGTTCAGAGGTAAATAAAATCGATTTACCGTCTGGGAACCAAGAAGGTTCAGTGTCAATTGCGTAATGTTCTGTAATACGTCGATTTGCTTTCGTCGCAATATCGACGACATAAATTTCTGGTTGGCCGTCTTTTGACAGTGTAACAGCTAATTTTTTACCATCTGGAGAAAATGCTGGTGCACCGTTTATGCCATCAAAAGTACTCACCAATGTACGTGTTTGGCTGTAAATGTCTTGAACAAAGATTTCAGCTTTTCTATTTTCAAAACTAACATAGGCTAAACGTCGTCCATCAGGAGACCAAGTTGGTGACATCAACGGCTCTGGTGAACGCAGTAACATTTGCTCATTGTAACCATCGTAATCAGCAATCATTAGATGATACGGTGCTTTTTGACCTTGTTTAACTACAACATATGCAATACGAGTTAAAAATGCGCCACGAATACCGGTAAGTTTTTCATACACAATATCGCTGATACGATGACTGTACTGCCTAAATTGGTTTGCACTGATCACGGTTTCACGGCTTTCAAGTAATAACTCATTGTTATTCTGAGGCCCTTTACCTGCTTGAAGTTGTGCTTTAACTAAATCAATCAGCTCAAAACTTACTAAATATTGATCAGCACCATATGGCTTAACCGTACCTACCACAAGTGCTTCAGCTTCTACACTAGCCCAATTCTGAGCAGTAAAACCATTCACAGACGAGATAGTTGATTGTGGCAAGGCACGAACATCAAGCGTCTTAAATGTACCACTGCGAGACAAATCAGATGTTACCACATCAGAAATAGATGCAGGTGCGGGACCTTGCCCTTGCCAAACAAAAGGTACCACAGCGATAGGTCTTGCTGCATCTACCCCTTCTGTAATAACGATATCTAACGCTGCGCGAGCGGGTGTAGTTAACACTATTAATACCAGTGTTAGCCATTTAGCCAAATTTTTCATGCGACTCCTTTTAACTCCATTCCATCATAAAATACGATTTATATTAATTAAATTCCGGTGAAACGGTTAAATTAATTTCTTTTAGTTGCTGATAAACAGCCGGTTCAGGCGATACTGGTAACCGTCCCGCTTTATTAATCGACGCTTTGGCTGCTCGACAAACTACTTGGTCACCATCTAACGTTTGGCTGGTTGTAACAAAACCATCTGACGCTAGACGAATAAAGACCCTGCAGCTTTTCCCACGCATTGACTCATCAACAACTAAATTTCGTTGAATAGTAGCAATAATCATGGCTTTATACTTATCAACTTCTGACAACACTTGTTTATTACGTGTTTTAGAAAGTGAGTCTTGTTCAGCAGCCATTGCCTCTGCCATTTCACGTTCTTGACGCGCTTTAGTATCAGCTTCAGCTTTACGTTTACGCTCAGCATCTTCTTTACGTTTACGTTCATCATCAGCACGTTGACGCTCTTCTTGAGCTTTTTTCGCCGCGGCTTCTTCTTGCTTACGCTTTTCAGCCGCTTTTTCAGCTGCATCTTCAGAAGCTTTTTGCTCTTGTTCTTTTTGCTTACGGACCACTTCAGCTTTATCTGCTCGCTCTTTTTCTAGCACTTGCTTTGCCTGAGAGGCTTTAGCTGCATCATTAGCCTTTTGAGTTTCCTGCTCTTTTTGTTTGCGCTGGATCTCTAAGGTTTTAATTTTTTCTTGCTCACGTTCACGTTCACGGCGAGCTTCTGATGCTTTTCGTTCTAATTCCGCTTGACGGGCTTTTTCTTGCTTGACCACATCTTGCTTTTGTTTCTTTAATTGCTCAACTCTATCATTTACTTTCTGTTGATCAATTACAATTGCTTGTACGGCAGGAGCACTTGCAGCTGCCGTTTGCATTTGTTTGGGCTTATCATCAAAACTAATACCTAAAGCAAGAATGATAATAAACCCAATATGAATACCAGCAGAAATAGAAACTGGTACGGTTAAATCTGATTTTCCAGCCACCTATTTCTCCTTGGGTGAATCGGTCATTAGCCCTACAGCAGGCACTCCAGCACCTTGCAAGCTAATCATTAATTGAATAACACTTTCATAAGGTATTGTGCGGTCCGCTTTTACAACCACAGGCCTTAATGGCTCAAGCTGGATTAACGCGCCAACTTCAGTCGAGACCTGCTCTAAGTCCATAACATCTGAATTAGAGCTACTACCGATATTCAAAAAATATTGTCCCGCTGCATCAATAGACGCAACGATAGGAGGCTTACTATCAGGTGGTAAAGACTCTGCATTACCCTGAGGTAATTCGACTTTGACTCCTTGCGATACAATAGGCGCTGTCACCATAAAAATAATCAACAGCACCAACATTACGTCGATGTAAGGTACCACGTTGATTTCTGCAACCGGACGACGACGTTTACGCTGATACATTAAACAGCTTCCTTCTCGCTATACGCTTGACGTTGCAATATGTTGGAGAATTCTTCCATAAAGTTAGCATAAGTCATTTCGATTTTATCAACTTGCGTTGTAAAACGGTTATAACCAATTACAGCAGGAATTGCTGCAAACAAGCCCATTGCGGTTGCAATCAACGCTTCTGCAATACCTGGTGCAACCATCGCAAGGGTGGCGTTTTCAACAGCGCCCAATGCAATAAAGGAATTCATAATCCCCCATACAGTCCCAAACAAACCAATGTATGGGCTGGTTGAACCAATCGTTGCCAATAACGGTAAATGGTTTTCAAGTTTTTCCATTTCACGTGACAAACTCACTCGCATTGCTCGAGACGTTCCATCCATAACAGCTTCAGGAGCTTTACTGTTTACTTTACTCAAACGAGTATATTCTTTAAAACCAGCCACAAACATCGACTCTAAGCCAGAAATAGCACTACCTCGTGCTATTAATTCTTTGTAAAGACGGTTTAAATCAACACCTGACCAAAACGTTTCTTCAAATCGCAATGACTTAACTCTTGCAGAGCTTAATAATTTGTTGCGTTGAATGATCACGGCCCATGAGGCAATCGATAATGCCAACAAGGTCAGCATAACTAACTTTACCAACACACTGGCTTCTAAAAACAAACCAATAAATGAAATTTCAGCGTGCACAGTCAAACTCCTGAACAATATTTAGGGGAATAGCGCGGGGACGCATACGTGATAAAGATATACACGCGACCACAACAGTCGCTTCACAATAGCAGTCACCTTGATGATCAACTAGGCGCTGGTGAAACACCAACGACACTTTTTTTAATTCTATAACCTTGGATTCAACCACAAAATCCTGTTCAAACTTTGCAGCTTTACGAAAATCTAATTCTGCATGTTTGACGACAAAAGCAATATCTTCTGCCAACAGTTCAGCTTGGCTAACACCCATTGCTCTTAACCATTGCGTTCGGGCTCGTTCAAAAAATTTTAAGTAATTCGAATGGTACACAACACCACCGGCATCGGTATCTTCGTAATAGACTGAAATAGGCCAAACAAACATAATCTGAACATCAATTTTTAGGTTGTAAAAGTTGGCTTACTATACCGAGTACCAACACGCTTGTGAATATTGTACCGAGGGAAAACGAGACTTTATTTTGCTCAAAATGCGCTAAAACACCCTAAAAACCTCAGGAACTGTAAGAGATGAAGCTTTATTAATGTATTTACCCAAAAAGTTAACAATTTATTAAACAAAACATGCCATATAAATAGAATTTTTTTTACTACCAACCACCTGCTTTTAGCCGCTCAAAAGCACGAGAAAAATAATAATGATGTAAAAATAAACGGCGGACGTCCCTTACCATCGCACACTTTGCAAAATGTAAACGTGAATAAATATTAAGCTAGTACAATTTCACGACCTCTTTTGACGCAAATACTTTATCAATTGTGAACTCAACCGCATTGCCTTA
>NZ_JACJFI010000235.1 GCF_014164505.1 Shewanella sp. SG41-4
CAAGCGCGGCAAATTTTTAATGGGTTCCATCAATGTATTCCACCTACTCTATCAAAACGAACACCGGTCGGTACCCACGTTGGCAACACATCACTCGGCTTACGATCAAATTCAAAACTAATCCAAATTGCAACGGCTTTACCGACAAGGTTTTCTTCCGGCACAAAGCCCCAAAAACGACTATCGGTACTATTATCACGATTATCACCCATGGCAAAATACATCCCTTTAGGCACGACAAATTCACCTGCAGGAAGACCTGCTTGAGGATAAAAATGCTGTCTAAAATCAGGGCGAGATGGATTAATTAGAATATCGTGTTCAAGATCGCCTAATTGCTCCGTCAAACGAGTTAATGGTACGCCATTTTGGCTAAACTCACCTCGATTAATCTCCACATGCTCAATGGTATGAGCAGCAGGACAGTCAGTTTTATTAGCACACGCTTCTTGGATCATGAGTTGTTTATTACGATAAAAAATCTTGTCACCAGGCAAACCAACCACACGCTTTATGTAATCAATTTTTGGATTTTCAGGGTATTTAAATACAAATACATCTCCGCGCTCAGGTTCACCCGTTTCAACCAACTTGCTACGCCATACAGGATCGCGTAATCCGTAACTAAACTTTTCAACCAAAATGAAATCACCGACCAAGAGTGTCGGCATCATTGAGCCTGAAGGGATTTGAAATGGCTCATAAATAAAAGAGCGTAAAATCATTACAAAAGCGATAACCGGAAAAATGGAATGTGCGGTTTCAACTAACACAGGCTCACGAATGATTTTATCTATCGCATCTGCACTTAACTGGGTTGAGTTAGCTTGTGCTGCTAATAAGCTTTCACGGCGTTTCGGCGCAAAAAATACCACATCAATTAACCAAATAAGACCACTGATTAGGGTTACGAGCACTAAAATGAGCGAAAAATAGGCTGCCATTACTGATTTATCTCCTGCTGGGTGTATTGGATCCATATGGCTTGAGCAAAGGCTCAGAATAACTCAATCCAGTATGGTGATTAACGAATAAACATTCACCCAGTTGAGTGTTACAAAATATATAGTAAAAATAACCATAACGCCGCAATACGCGGCGTTTAGTGTCTGTTGATCTTTCAAGGTTGTTTTTGCAGCGAATTGTTGGTCATTTATACAAGGCAGAGGCTTTGTAGTGTAGTTATTCTACATAAAAAGCCGATAACGCAGTAAAAATGGTCAACAAACGCTGCCCGAAGGGTTCAGCTAAAAACGTTTTACTCTTTGTTGAGCGATTCTTTGTGAATCAAGTGGTGCTTAGATTACTAGGCAGCAATCCACTCGCCTCGATTAAAACGTTTTTATCTCGAACAAAATTTAACCAGCAAACATCAACAGGCACTAGCAAACTAAAACAATTAATTATTATTAATCATTAAGTTTCAGTACCGCTAAGAATGCCTCTTGTGGCACTTCAACGTTACCCACTTGCTTCATGCGCTTTTTACCTTCTTTTTGCTTGTTAAGTAACTTCTTCTTACGCGAAACGTCGCCACCATAACACTTAGCGGTAACATCTTTACGTAATGCTTTAATACTTGAACGAGCAATAATCTGACTACCAACAGCTGCCTGAATAGCAATATCAAACATTTGGCGAGGGATCAGTTCTTTCATCTTTTCAACCAATGCCAAACCACGGTGACGAATATTGCTGCGGTGAATAATCATCGCTAGTGCATCGACTCTGTCGCCATTGATTAAAATGTCCAATCGCACCATATCGGCAGGATCAAAACGGATGAAGTTATACTCTAATGACGCATAACCCCGACTCGTTGACTTAAGACGGTCAAAGAAATCCATTACCACTTCAGCCATCGGCAAATGATAAGTCACAGCCACTTGATTACCGTGATAAACCATATTGGTTTGTGAACCACGCTTTTCAATACACAAGGTAATCACGTTACCTAAGTATTCTTTAGGCACTAATATGTTGGCTTCAACAATCGGTTCACGAATTTCTTCGATATTATTCAGCGCAGGTAACCCAGATGGATTATCAACATAAATCGTTTCACCATTGTTCATGATAACTTCGTACACCACAGTGGGTGCCGTCGTAATCAAATCCAGATTGTATTCGCGCTCTAAACGCTCTTGTACAATCTCCATGTGGAGAAGACCGAGATAACCTATACGGAAACCAAAACCTAACGCTGATGATGTTTCAGGTT
The DNA here is from genome assembly GCF_014164505.1 of Shewanella sp. SG41-4. Lineage (GTDB taxonomy): Bacteria > Pseudomonadota > Gammaproteobacteria > Enterobacterales > Shewanellaceae > Shewanella. Next base: position 2,222 of record NZ_JACJFI010000235.1, read on the forward strand.
CAAAAAACAGTGATGCATCATTCAAACTTAATTTATTTAACGCATCACGGAAGCTTTCATATTCATCAGTAGAAATCGGGAATACACCAGCATAAACCTGAGGTTTTACACGCTTAAAACCAGGTAGCGGCTTGTCTGCGCCATTTTTTGCATGGGTCAAGGTATCGCCTACCGGCGCGCCGTGAATTTCTTTAATACCTGAAATTATATAACCCACTTCACCGGCACGAAGCTCTAATTTGTCTTTTTCTTTTGGTGTAAAAATGCCTACGCGATCGGCGTTATAGTTTTGCCCTGTGGACATAACTTTAAATTTTTCACCTTTTTTAAGAATACCATTCTTAATACGTACTAAAGACACTACACCTAAGTATGCATCAAACCATGAGTCAATAATCAACGCTTGCAAAGGAGCTGATTCATCACCCTCTGGAGGAGGTATTTTCGCGATAATTTCTTCTAATACTAAATCTACACCCACACCGGTCTTCGCAGAACAACGCACAGCATCAATGGCATCAATGCCAACGATATCTTCAATTTCTGCTGCTACACGATCTGGTTCTGCCTGAGGTAAGTCTATTTTATTTAATATTGGTACAACGTCCAAATTCATTTCTAGTGCGGTATAGCAGTTTGCTAATGTCTGAGCTTCTACGCCTTGACCAGCATCTACGACTAATAGTGCACCTTCACAAGCAGCCAAAGAACGTGATACTTCATAAGAGAAGTCAACGTGGCCAGGTGTATCAATGAAGTTGAGTAGATAAGTTTTACCATCTTTTGCATGGTAATCTAAGGTGACACTTTGGGCTTTAATCGTAATGCCACGCTCACGTTCTAGATCCATTGAATCTAAAACCTGTGCAGCCATTTCACGGTCAGTTAAGCCGCCACATACCTGGATAAGGCGATCGGATAAAGTTGATTTACCATGGTCGATATGGGCAATAATCGAGAAGTTTCTAATGTGTTTCATTATGCTGCGATGACTACTACTAAAATGATGAAAATTAAGGTGGCAAATTGTACCTGATTAGGGGGGTAATACCAATCAGATTAAACAATAGTATCTATTTTGGTACGATTATCGACCAATACCAGAGGTTTTCGAATGTGTGTTATTACATTTTCAGGCTCAAAGGATCAGTGCAACAGATGATATAGCGTGAGTGGCGGTTAGCAAGAATGCGTAAAACACTGACTAATTAGTGGCACTAATAATGCCCACTTCTTGGCCTAGATAAGCAATGATCTCTGGTGTTGCGTGAGCCTCAAGTTGAGCGGCAAAGTGTTTACCAATAAACCATGCAACTAATGCGCCTATTGCACCAAAGGTCATCGCAAAACCATTAGTACTTAACCCTATTCCAGCAGCTAACATATGCCCTACCATTGCCGATAAAAACAACCCTAATAACGGCAATAAGTACACTAATGCTGCAGCTTTAATGATGACACTTTCAGGTAAGCCAATTTTAAGTAAATCACCGCTATTGCAAGGTTTCGCACTTGGTAATGAAAAACGTTGTGTATGAACCGAAAAAGCTTTAGCTATTGTCGATGTGCCACAATTTTCGCTGCTGGCACAATGGTTACATGCACTTTTTAACTCTACCTCAACGGTTACCCAGCCCTGTTGATAATCAACCACGCGGGCAATTTCTTCCATCATAGTGGATGTGGATGACTCAGGTATGTGACTATTCATTTAATCAACTCAAACCATAAATAAGAACACAACTTTAGCACAATGCTACTCATTGGCTAAGCAAGTTTACCGCTAAGCTAGATCATTTTTAACAGTTCACAAAAACACGAAAGCCGTGACACAAAACATGCTGCCACGGCTTTCTTGTCAATGAGCATTGTTTATTTTAACACTAAACTATTAGCTATTTTGTCTAATGTTTCAGAAGGTACCTTACCAATAGCAACCACTTCAAGTGTACCCACTTTAACAACCACCATGGATAAACCATTACGGATCAGTAGTTCATTGGGCATTGGATTTTCTCCAGCTCGCGCGACATAAACAGAAATATTGGCTAATCCATCCGTTAATGCCACATATTCAACCGGTTCATGAATACCAATCAAGCGGTGATGATCGCGAACAACTACATCAAACCCTTCTGGCAACCAAGTAAATTGCCAGTTTTTACCATCAGTGCGTTCCGCTTTGTTCATTACTGCTGGCCATTCCTGCTTTGCGGCTTCAATTAAAATGTTCGCAGGCTCAGTTAATTCAACCAACTCAATTACCATGGTTTGTTCAAGTAATTGTTTTTCTTTATTGAGAGAATCAAAACGTAACGGCAGATAAGTGTCCATATCAATCCACACTTGTGCGTCATAACGATTATCATCATTGGCGAGTAAACGGATCATTTGCCCTGGTCGTCCGGCAATGCGACCCCGACCACCGATGACAAACTGATAGCCTTTTTCGAGCTGGCTTAAATCTCCCGCTAGGGCTGCTGGCCAAATGCCCTGAATACGAGGCGCTACAACACTGTAAGCAGGTTGATCATGTTCTATGAACGTAACCGTATTACCCACTCGAACCGCATTTTTAGGGGGGCCATTAAGGTATTCAAGTAATGCGACTTCTTTATTATCGACAATGCCATGAATATAGACAAGCGGACGAATATGGTCGGCTTGTAGCTGAATAATAGAGGTTTTGTATTGCTTATCGTGCATTGCTTGGCTCATATTGTTAAGCCAAGCTTTAGCAGATAAATCATCTTCAGCGTGTATTGGAAAGGTTAACACTAACAGTGCTAGCAGGATAATGCGCAAGCTAACTCCTAACATGGTAAGACAAGGTTCTGCCGACGGATTATGGGTTTACCGCAGCATCTTGCACGCTATTATCATCAACAGCAACACCTGGATTCAAACGTTGTTGTAGCATATGATCTTGAATATAAGCATTAATACGGCGACGCTGTTCTATGACTTGCTCGTTGGAATAACTTTGTTGATTTTGTACTGCGCCAGTCTGATAACTTACCGGAGCCATGCTGCCTACTAAAGGACGGGTCATTAATACCGGTAATGGTGACTCAGCATCATTGGTTTGGTTATAGTTTTGCACTCCAACAATGGCCACCATAGCAACGGTTGCAGCAATAGCATATTGACCAAACTGTTTGAAGAATGGCACCACGTTTGAGGCCACTGCAATTGGCTGTGGAATTTCAACTTGATCAGCTAATTCACTTTGTTTGGCCTGAGGCATAATAATTGTCGGTTCAAGCTCAATTGCTGCCGTGATACTAGCAAAAAGGTCTAAGTCAATGGCTGCCGGCAACTCGCCGCGCAATGCATCGCCTATCATGTGATAGCGTTGCCATTCATCATGTGAAGCAACGTCGGCAGAAAGCTGCGCCAATGTTTTATCATCGGTTTCACCATCAACTGCTGCAGATACCCACTCTTGACTTGATTTAAGCATTATTCACCTATCTAAGGTTAAGACTGTTACTTTTCCAGCAAAGGCTGGAGCTGTTTGTCGATTGCTTCTCGAGCACGAAAGATACGAGATCTTACTGTGCCAACAGGGCAATCCATTATATTAGCAATATCTTCATAACTCATTCCTTCTAGCTCTCTGAGCGATATTGCCATTTTTAACTCTTCGGGCAGAGTGTCGAGCGTATCAAAGATCACTTTACTCATTTGATCTTTCATTAATAACCGCTCTGGTGATGCAAACTCTTTTAACGCATCACTGCCTTCATAATATTCTGCATCTTCTATATCAACATCGTTTGCAGGTGCTCTGCGCCCTTGCGACGTAAGATGGTTTTTTGCGGTGTTTACCGCAATACGATACAACCAAGTATAAAATGCACTTTCACCACGAAAATTTGCTAACGCTCTATATGCTTTAATAAAGG
>NZ_JACJFI010000236.1 GCF_014164505.1 Shewanella sp. SG41-4
GGCAATTTATGTTAGAGGGAAAGCGAGAAAGAAGTTACCCGCGCTGCTTAAAAGTGAGTAAGAATGGTTATCCTGTCGCAAAAAGGAAAAATGCCGCTCACCTTAAGTGAACGGCATTACGCTTAGGCGCTCTTTTTGTTGGGCTTTAGTCCTATAGCAGATAAGCGAAACGCTTTGTTATAGTGATAATATTAACCTGTGCACAATAGGGACATATTTAATGGATGCCAGTGAGTTACAACCAGTAGAGCAGTTTTTAGCGGCTCATTCACCTTTTGACACGCTACCCAAAAATATTATTCAATATTGTGCTAGAAATATTAGCATCGGTTATTACAGTAAAGCTTCTGCATTTGTTGAGTTCGATAAAGATAATCCGAAATTATACATTGTACGAAGCGGTGCATTTGAGGTGCGCGATCCGGAAGGTGTGTTGGTTGACCGTGTTGGCGAAGGTGAGTGTTTTGGTTTTTCCACTTTATTATCGGGTGAAAAAGTGGTTAATAAAGTGGCCATTCTAGAAGATGGTTTGGTTTATCATTTGCCACAATCAGTGTTTGCAAAATTACGTTCCGAACACCGCAGTTTTGACCAGTTTTTTGCCCGTGCTTTTGCTAAACGCTTACGCAATGAAACTAAATTTAGTGCCAAAGACTTGACTACGACTAGCCGTATTACTTCCATCATGTCATCTCAGCCCATTATCATCGATGCTCGGGCAAGTGTTATGGATGCGGCTAAATTAATGCGTGAACACCGGGTGTCATCGGTGCTAGTTATCGATAATCAAAAATTAACCGGTATTTTGACTGATCGAGATTTACGTAATCGAATTATCGCAGAAGGCTTAGATGTCAATACGCTGGTGAGTCAAGCCATGACAATCAATCCAGTGACAACTCACGCCAATGCATTAGTGTTCGAAGCAATGTTGGCGATGAGTGAGCATAATATTCACCACTTACCAGTGGTTGATGGTAGCCGCGCCTTAGGGATGATAACCAGCACAGATATATTGCGTTCACAAAGTTCTCAACCTTTACTGCTTATTGGCGAAATAGGGCGACAAGCTAGCATAGAGAAACTGATTCAAGTAAGTAAGCAAATCCCTTTACTGTTACAAAATTTGATCAGTGCCGATGCTAGGGCTGAAGAGATTGGTAGAGTATTAACGTCGGTAACCGACGCATTAACCCGTCGACTGATTGAATTGAATCAACAGATTTTAGGTCAGGCACCAATGGCGTTTTGTTGGTTAGCTTTTGGTTCACAAGGCAGGCAAGATCAGGTTGCTTGTTCTGACCAAGATAATGGCTTATTGCTGGCCCACGAGCCCGATGAGTTTGCCGCTGCTTATTTTGAAGCGTTAACAAAAGCAGTATGCAAAGGGTTAGATGAATGCGGTTATATTTATTGCCCTGGTGACATTATGGCGCAAAATCCTAAATGGCGATTGTCTCTAGCGAAGTGGAAAGGGCTTTTTTCAAGATGGGTAAATACGCCAGAACCAAAAGCTTTAATGCATGCAAGTATATTTTTCGACATGCGCCCAGTGTTTGGGCCGTTGAGTTTATTCAGTGACCTGCAAGATGATGTATTAGCCGCTACACAAAATAACGATATTTTCCTTGCCGGAATGGCAGGTAACTCATTAACTGAATCACCGCCATTGGGATTTTTTAGGAAGTTTGTCCTTGAGCGTGATGGTAGTGAGGTTAAAGGCATGGATCTAAAACATAAAGGAAGTGCATTAATTAACGACATTGCCAGAGTGTATGCGTTAAGTGCAGGAATTGCTGAGGTTAATACTGCGAAGCGGATCCGAGCGTTAATGGAGGCTAATATTATTAATCGTAAAGATGCACTTAACTTGGCGGATGCTCATGAGTTTATCGCGCACATGCGTTTAGCTAATCAGGGCTATCAGGCAACCAATAATTTACCTGTGAACAATTATTTAAAGCCACAACATCTTTCTTCATTAATGCGCCATCAGCTTCGTGATGCATTCAAAGTGGTACACGATGCCCAAGCGGGAATAAAACTTAAGTTTATGAGGAGCTTTTAGTGGCCAATCTTTGGTGGATAAAAGCGGTGTTGTGGCGTAAAAACATGAGCACTTTACCTTCATTACTCAACACGTATTTAGAAGCAATATCGCCGGCGTTAACAAAATCATTTTTAGACGCACCATTGATGGCGATTGATCTTGAAATGACCGGATTAGATCCAATCCATGATCAAGTCATCAGTATCGGTTTATTACCGATTATTAAAGGGGTCATTCCGCTCGATAAAGCACAACATATGATGATTTCCATTAGTGGCAGTGTAGGGCAGAGTGCAACGGTTCACGGTATTGTGGATAATCAATTACACATGGCGTTGACGTTAGCAGAGGCAATTGATTGGTTTTTAGCGCAAACAAAAGGCTATATTTTGGTGGCGCACCACGCACCGTTAGACATCCAGTTTATTCAGCAGCAATTGATACGCTGTTTTGGACAATCAATTCCGTTGGTATTTATCGATACACTCGCCATAGAAAAGAAACGCTGCTTAATGCAACAGTCTGTATTAAAAGAAGGTTCGTTACGCTTGAATGCAAGCCGTGAACGTTATCGCTTACCCGTTTATTCTGCCCACAATGCGCTTATTGATGCATTATCTTGTGCAGAATTGTTGTTGGCTCAGGTGGCGGCGATGGGTGATATTAAAAAATTGTCTGTTAAAGACTTAATTAACGTGTATCGCTAGAAATAAAAAAGCCAGTCATCGAGACTGGCTGGTCTACTCTACGGACAATACTATTTATTCAGCACTTTTCGCTTTATTGAAAAAATAATCAACCGCAGGTTTAATCAATTCAAGTGCGGTTTTATCGCAAGGCGGTAATGCAGCATCACTGGTGTTAATTGGCGTGGTGCGTTCGCCCCATTTTAACAGTAAGGCTGCGGAGGTTAATCCCGCACCAAACGCACAAGACAGAATAGTTTGATTGGCTTCAATTCTACCTTGAGATAACGCATCACGAATCGCAATAGGGATAGTGGCAGCTGACGTATTGCCATAATCAGCGATATTAACGAAAGCTTTTTCTTTTGGAATTTTCATTCGGCTTACGAGAGTATCAATAATTCGTTCGTTTGCCTGATGCGGAATAACAAAGTCGACATCATCGATGCTGATACCACAGTTGTCTAATACCTTATTACTTAAACTTCCCATGCCATGAATCGCACGTTTAAACACATCTTGACCATTGATATGAATGTAAAAATCCAATGAGTCATTGTCAAATCTATCCATCTGGGTGCCAAAGTTAGACTTTAAAATATCGCGACCTTCAGGATCGTTATTTAATTCATAACCTAATACGCCACCAGGTTGGTCACTTGCTTCAAGTATTACCGCACCAGCACCGTCACCAAATAACACCGCAGTTTCACGTCGAGACCAGTCTAGATAAAAAGATAAACGTTCGGCACCAATAATCAGGATTTTCTTACTTTGGCCGCTCTTTATCATTGAGCTCGCCAAACCAACACCGTACAAAAATCCACTACACGCAGCATTAATATCAAATGCACCGCAGGTAGCGCCAATATTTGCCTGTACCGTTGATGCAATATTTGGGATCAAGGTATCAGGGCTGGCGGTGGCAAGAATAATTAAATCTAATTCACTGCCATCAATTCCTGCAGCGGCAAGTTCATGCTTAGCTGCAACCGATGCCATTTCAGAAGTATTGACATGACTGATGTTACGCTTACTAATACCAGTACGTGTTTTAATCCATTCATCCGTCGTTTCCATGAATGTGGCTAAATCTTCATTGGTCAATGTTGCGGGCGGAACTGACTTACCCCAACCGGTAATGTGTGCATACTGCATAAGAGGTTCTCTCAATACGTTTCAATAGTTAATTAAATTTATATACAAAATCAACAGCTTGAATTCAATCTGTTGATGTTAAATGCTTAAATGGTCATGACTAAGATTTGTTATTGTTATTATGACTTAATTTTTTGTTCTACTAGTTTCGTGATTGATGCTGATGCATGCAAGATATGCTCACGTAATAAAGTCGTGGCCTTTTCTATATCACGATTTTTACATAATTCCAGTAACACCCTATGTTCCCTTTCTGCTGTTGGGATCCCTCCGGTAAACAATAACTGTAGGCGAATATAACGATCGCAATTAGTGTTTAACCCGTTAACCACTTCCATTGTATGGGGACGATTAGCAGCTTGATATAAACGAGTATGGAATCGAGTGTTAAGCTCACTCCAACTTGCTACAGATTCTTTCAATTTAAATGCCAACTCAAGTTGAACCAGTACGGCTTCAGCTTCGACAAGATCGTCGTCAGATAGGTTAGGGATGGCCTTAGCTAATAAATCAGATTCGATCATAGCGCGTAATTCAAATAATTCAGTGACTTGCTCAACAGATAAAAGCGTTGCCGTGGCACCTTTATGCGGTTCGAAATTAATCAAGCCTTCAGCTTCTAATTGTACTAACGCTTCACGAACAGGAATGCGACTTACGTTCAATTGTTCTGCAATAGCAGACTGCCTAAGCGGTTCTCCTCCTTGTATGTCACCAGAAAGGATCCGTTCTCTGAGCGCCTCAACAACAAGTTGCGTGCGAGTTTTATGAATAATAGGAGGTATATTGCTCATGTATTTTATAATAATCACTAATTTCTTCGAGCAAGGGTAACGCTTAGCTGCCGCTTTATAAAGTGAAACCTATACAATTATGCAGATTAAGCTCATAAAACCGCGGTAAATGAACAAATTAATAAAAATATTCAGTTTATCTGGCCCCAAATTCATCCCAATGGGATAATCGACACAGTATAGAGTTTAAGGAGTATTAGGTTGAATAAAGCAGTATTTCTCGATCGTGATGGCGTGATCAATAAAGACAATGGTTATGTTCATACCGTTGACGACTTTGAATATATCGACGGTGTATTTGAAGCTTGCCTCGCATTAAAGCAGATGGGTTACCTATTAGTAGTAGTGACTAATCAATCTGGCATTGCTCGTGGTATGTACAGTGAAGATGATTTTCACCATTTAACGGAATGGATGGATTGGAACTTTGCCGATAAAGGCGTCGAACTTGATGGTATCTATTATTGCCCACATCATCCAGAAAAAGGTTTAGGTGAATATAAGCAACAGTGCGATTGCCGTAAACCAAAACCAGGCATGTTAATTTCAGCTGCTGATTTTTTGAAAATTGATCTGAGTCAGTCAGTGATGATTGGTGATAAAGCTGATGATATACGTGCAGCAAAAGCTGCTGGCGTTAACACTGCTATTTTGGTTCGTTCAGGTAAAGTGGTAGACGAGGTCGGAATTGAACTGGCCACTGCAGTTGTTGACAGTATCGCTGATGTCCCAAGTTTATTAAATCAATTACTCGCAAAATAATAGAATCGTAAATTCAAAGCTATTATTTCAACTGTTCATATATAAGGTATCTCCAACTTATATATGAACAGCGATTTTCAATTTGACTACTTACTTCATTTTACATTCTCTTCCTTTATATACTAGCCAGCATTTCATTTGTCAGTGTCAAATCCTCGAAACTAAATTAAGTTATGCTGCCCCAAGAGTGCATATCGTTAGCGTGAAGAAAAATGACCTAAGGAGCTAACGTTATATTAACGTTGTTTCAGCAATGTTTTGGACTCAACAGGCTAAATTACCGACTTAAACCACTAGGAACCGCATAATAAGCCTTATATAGATAGCGAAAATACATTTGATGTTTACCGTAGAGTACCTTTTTTGTTTAAAAAGTCAGCGGATACATTCATGAACATGGCTTTAAGTTCAAATAGTGTGCAGTTGAGCCATAATAGTCATAAAAACCATAGAAAGCCCTTGCGCTATAAATTGGTTTCCCTATAATACACCCCACTGACACGGAACGCAGCGTCTAACGCTAGTTGCCAGGTCCGCTCTTTAACAATTTATCAAGTAATCTGTGTGGACATTCACAGGTATTGAGTTATTCGAAATTGTCTTCTGTTCTTCGGAATGTTGGCAATCAAAAAATTTAAACTCAATGCAACGATGAGTGTT
>NZ_JACJFI010000237.1 GCF_014164505.1 Shewanella sp. SG41-4
AGTTGATATGACCATTATTACTGATATCAACAAAATCAAAAGCAGGTAAGTCAGCGTCGGCTACATCACCGGTGTTAACAGCATCGGGATTACGCTTTAATGATATAAAATCAAAATTCTCGCGATCAACACCTTGTGAAGGTGAGGTGTTCTGCATTGCAGTAAAAATAGTTTCAATACGACCAGGGTGTTGCTTATCCCACATTTGTAACATGTCTTTAACTGCGCCACGTTTTAAGTTTTCTTGTGAGCCGCATAAGTTGCAAGGAATGATCGGAAACGACTTTAGGTTCGAATATTCTTCAATATCTTTTTCACGGCAATAGGCCAATGGACGAATGACCATATTAGCGCCATCATCAGACAATAATTTAGGCGGCATTGCTTTTTGTTTGCCCGCATAAAACATATTCAAAAACATGGTTTCAATAATATCATCGCGATGATGACCTAAAGCAATTTTTGTGGCGCCAATATGTTGGGCAAATCCATAAAGCGTTCCACGACGTAATCGAGAGCAAAGTGAACATGTCGTTTTGCCTTCAGGGATCTTTTCTTTAACGATAGAGTAAGTGTCTTTCTCAAGAATATGATAAGCCACACCTAACTTATCTAAATAAGCTGGCAGCACGTGTTCAGGAAACCCTGGTTGCTTTTGGTCTAGGTTAACGGCCACAATTTCAAATTTGATAGGGGCACGTTGTTGAAGGGTTAATAAAATATCCAGCATGGTGTAGCTGTCTTTGCCGCCGGAAAGGCAGCACATAACACGATCACCATCTTCGATCATATTGTAGTCTGCAATGGCTGAACCGACTTCATGTCGTAAACGCTTTTGCAGTTTATTCATACGAGTAATATTTTGTTTAGCGATTGTATCAACTTCAGACATAAAAATGCGCCCAGTAACCAAGTGTTTCAGGGCGCGTATTATTCCAGTATTCGAGGTCAGGGTAAAGAAGTTAACCTCTTCTATTGGAGACTAATCTTCTAAAGGTGATTTATACCCATCTGGTTTAATCGCTAACAAATCGCAATTAATGCTATCGATGACATGTTCAGCAGTATTACCAATTAATGCGGCAGAAAAACCAGTACGACCAACAGTACCTAGAACCACTAATTCGGCATCTAATTTTGCAGCCATTTCTGGAATCACATCTTCTGGCAAACCTTCTTCAACATGGCAATTTTCAAGCGGAATATTATATGCTTGAGCTAAATACTGTACTCTTTGCTCATGTTGCATGCGCACTGTGTTGTTATACACATTGGCATCAAAGTCGGGCAGTTCAATGGCCAAATTTACCGGCGTACCAGGATAACCATTGACTAGGTGCACACTAGCAGAGAATTTTTTAGCTAAATCGAGTGCGTGATTAATAATTTTGCCGTTAAGAGTTTGATGATCTTCATCTTCAGTGACCACATTAACCGCACAAACAATTTTTCCTGCCACTGGCCAATCGTGTTCCTTGACTAATAAAACTGGAACAGGTGATTTACGCATTAAATGCCAATCTGTTGGCGTAAAAATGACGGCTTTTAATTTGTCATGTTCATGGGTGCTTTTTACAATTAAATCATAATTGCCTTTCATCGCATGATTAATCACGCTTTCAAAAGGGCGGTTATGCCACACAACTTCGGTATTAATTTTTATATTGAGTTTACTGAAGCCATCTATAGCATTTTCCAACCAAGCTACACGTTGATCAATCACACCTTGGCGCATTGCTTCACGTTCTTGGCTGGACAAAATTGAGGTCATTTCATATGAGAAGTCAAAAATTGATAAAAAAGCAGTAATCTCTGCCTGACTTTTTGACGCTAATTCAACAGCACGTGCCAATGCGGGTTGATGATCCGTTGTAGGATTAATCACCACCAATATCTTCTTATAATCCTTCATATAACCTCCAAAGCTGTTGAGTTTTTATTTACATTACTTATTGATAGTATTACCGTTTGCTAATAAATTAACTTTGAGATAGATCATATAATTCAAATTTAAGTGGCAATTCGAGCGTTTCCAGCAAGGGTACTTAACGCTGAATGATCGATAATAGAAATATACTTACCTTTAACTACAATTAAACCTGATTTTTGAAACCGGCCTAATAAACGGCTAATGGTTTCAACAGTTAAACCTAAATAATTACCAATGTCACCACGGGTCATTGTTAGACGAAACTCATGAGGCGAGAAGCCTCTGTTACCAAAGCGATTAGCCAGGTTATTGATAAATGCTGCTAAACGTTCTTCAGCATTTTTCTTTGAAAGCAGGAGGATCATCTCTTGATCGCTCATGATTTCATTGCTCATTAAACGCATAATTTGTTGACGTAGCTTAGGCATAGAACCCGAGAGTTCATCTAAGGTTTCATAGGGGATTTCGCAGACCATTGAGGTTTCTAAAGCTTGGGCAAAACTTTGATGACGTTGTGCATGAATACCATCAAAACCAATGACGTCACCCGCCAAATGGAATCCAGTAATTTGCTCATCTCCTTGCTCAGTAATGGTATAGCTTTTGATTGTACCGGAGCGAATTGCATACAATGACTTAAGCACGTCACCTGACTTGAAGATAAGGTCGCCTTTTTGTATGGGCTTTTTACGTTCAATAATATTATCGAGTTTATCAATCTCGTCATTGTTTAACGTAAAAGGGATACACAGGGCTTCCATACTGCAGTCGTGGCAATGGATGGCGCAACCGCTAGTAGAGGGACGACGAGGTTTACTCAAATCTGATGACATACCCACTCTCATTTTATGAAGTCGTTAACATGTTATACCATTCCGCATTAATAAGGTACTCCCAACCTCACAGTCACACTTATTATATGAAGAAAACGGACGCTGTAATAATGACATTTTAAAGCACAATTGCAACTCACTTCGCTGCAACGCACTGCAGAAACCAAAATTTGGAACCACAATAGTTTAATTACAATACGTGCTTAAATACCCAAGATAAACTAGTTTAGTTGATTAAAAGCAATGTAAAGCGTTTGCAAACCAAATAACACCAATAGCCCTCCGCTGAATAATCTTACAGCGCGTTTTTGTACCCATTGGGCCAAGGTTTTAGCCGCTAATCCTGCTGCAAACAAAGCGGGTAAAGTCCCTAAACCAAACGCAAACATAATCAAGCCACCTTGTAATGCACTACCAGATGCAACAGACCAAGTTAATGTGCTGTAAACTAAGCCGCAGGGTAGCCACCCCCACACCATTCCTGCCATAACGGCTTGTAACGGATGGGTAATTGGGATGAATTTACGTGTTAATGGTTGTAAATAGCGCCACAATATTTTGCCGAGTTTTTCAATATGAACAATGCCAAACCATATCTGGGCTATATACAACCCTGTCAATATCATCATGGTTCCGGCAAAAATCCGGAGGAAGATTAAATAACTATCGACATCAAATAAATGACCAAGGGCAGAGACACTGCCACCAACAATAGCACCAGCGACGGTGTAACTAAAAATACGTCCGAAGTTGTAACCCAAAAGAAATTTCAGTTGTGTGCCTAAGCGGGTTTGACCATTAGTGGGTATATTCGCTGAAAAAGCCCCAATTAATCCACCGCACATTCCAAAACAATGTGCAGCCCCCATTAACCCCACAATAAATGCGCCACCTACATTATATTCAATCACTGAATTTACTCTGGTTTAGTGTGAGTGGTGGATGAGAGAACTGGCTCAACTGTATTGTTATGAACAGCATCGGTATTCAAAGAGCCGCTAACTTGAGAATGATTAGTTTGTGTCGTATTGGTTATAGCGCTGTCGGCGGAAAAGTTCGCAGTAGAACTTACACTAGAAGAGTTGTCATTAGCACTATTGTTGGTGTTCAAACCGCTATCGTCTTCATCAAATAAAATAGACACGCTTTGTCTATCTAAATCATCAAATTGCTCAGACTTTACTGCCCAAAAGACAATAGAGACTGCTATCAATACAAACAACATCGCAATCGGTATTAACACGTAAATGATACTCATAATTTTATCCTAAGAAGGCGTAAGCTGTTAGTCACCACAATAAGTGAGCTAACCGACATGCCAATCGCAGCAATATATGGGGCTACATGCCCAGTCACCGCTAATGGTAAAATAACCATGTTATAGGCAAAAGCCCATAATAAATTTTGATGAATAATTCGTTGTGCTTTTTTAGCGACAAAAATAGCATCATTAAAACGTGACAAATGATCGCCCAGTAAAATTAAGTCGGCACTGTTTTTGGCAATAGCACTGCCACTTCCCATCGCAACAGACAAATTTGCTCCAGCAAGCACTGGCGCGTCATTAATACCATCACCGAACATAGCCACATTAGCTTGTTGCTGCAATTTATTCACTAACGCTAACTTATCTTGCGGAGATAAACCTGAATGCACATCCAAAATGCCAAGTTTATTTGCTAAAAACTCAACATGACCCGAATTATCGCCACTGGCAATACTGAGTTTGATGTTAGCTGCTTTTAAGGCATTTACGGTGGCTAAACTGTCGACTCTTAATTCGTCTAGCATTTCAATTTTAGCGATCAATTGGTTATCGAGAGACAGATATACCCACTGACTTTCATTTGCCTGCAAAGCCACTAAATCAGCATTCGGGGTAACAAATTGTGCCGTACCAATACAAACTTGCTGTTGGCCGATACTGGCGCGAATGCCTAAACCAATATGATGATCAACATTTTCAACAAAGTGTTTATTATCAAAAAAAACCTTAAATGCTAATGCAATCGGGTGTAAAGAGCCTTGCTCAATCGCGGCGGCTAACGATAGCACCTGCTCCGATGAATATCCGCCAAAAGTTTGAACTTGACCAATCGATAATTGACCGCAGGTTAAGGTTCCTGTTTTATCAAATACCACATGATCTATTTTAGTGAGTTTTTCGAAAATCCCGGTTTTTCGCGGAATAACACCTAACTTGGTAAAAATTGCTGTCGCGCATGTTACCGCGGTGGGCGTAGCAAGGGCGAGGGCACATGGACAAGTGGCAACTAATACAGACAAAGTGATCCAAAAGGCATCTTCAGGGGAAATAAATAGCCAAACACCGTAGGTTATTGCCGCTATCGATAATATTGTCGCCGAAAAGTACCGAGCTAAGCGGTCGGCCACCAAAGCGATTGCCGGCTTGTTGTTTGATGCTAGTTCTTGTAAGCGAATAATTTCAGCCACGAGTTGGTCTTGCCCTAACGCAGTGACTTTAACCTCAAGAGGCTGTTCGACATTAATGGTACCTGCATAGACGGTATCAGATACCTGTTTGCCTATTGGCATTTGTTCACCGGTTAGCATCGCTTCGTTGACGCTTGATAGGCCAGCAACCACCTCTGCATCTGCCGCAATAACTTCACCAGGTTTGACCAAAATAATATCGCCAATGACTAACTGCTTAGCAGCAATCTCTGTAATTTCGCCATCACGGTATAAATGTGCGGTCAAAGGAACCAATTTATGCAAATTGCTCGAACTAACAGAGGCTTTTTGTCTGGCTGTTTGCTCAAAATAGCGACCAAGTAATAAGAAGAAAGTAAACATGGAAACTGATTCAAAATACACTTCGCCATTAGCCTGAATGGTTGCCACACAACTGGCTACATATGCACCAAAAATAGCGATAGAGACAGAGACATCCATATTAAGCTTGCCACTTAATAGACTACGAAGCGCACTGAAATAAAAGGGTTGCGCAGAATACAACACCACTGGAGTAGCAAAAATTAGACTCACCCAGCGAAAGTAATCGCGAAACTCGACATCAAGATCAGTAAAGTATCCTGTGTATAAGGCGAGGGCAAACATCATCACCTGCATGGTGGCAAAACCTGCAAGTCCTAGGCGGAGTAAAAATTTACGACTGTCTGCTTTTGATTGTTTTTCTTGCTCATCAACTTGGTAGGGCGCAGCTTGATAGCCAATTTTACTGATAATCTGCAAAATTTCGCTGAGCTGAATAATTTGACTATCCCAACTCACTAACGCGCGTTGTGTGGTTGAGTTACCCAACACATTGTTGACACCAGCAATAGGTTTGAGTTTATGTTCAATTAACCACG
>NZ_JACJFI010000238.1 GCF_014164505.1 Shewanella sp. SG41-4
TTTTACACATTAGCTATAGGCCTAAACTTATTATTAACGTTATAAAATTTCCAATTCATTTGTCGATTAGTCCACATTGTGATGAAGTCACCAAACACTATTACGATTAAAGAAACACTATATAAGTAATTATATTTTGACCTCGGGAGGGACAAAATTCAGCTTCGCAAACACAACATGATGTGGCATATTCATTGGTGCATACTCCCATGTTTTTACTGCACTTATCGCCGCAGCTTCAAAAGCAACATCCCCTTCTCGTTCGACGACCTCGATATTATCAACTTTACCCTCTCGACTTACACTGTAGCGAAGTGTTACATAACCAGTGAGGTTTTGTTCCAGCAACGCCTCTGGATAAACAACTTCGGTGTGTTTGACTAATACCTTGACTGTACCTGAGGTTTTATCATTCAATTGCGCAATGTCATTTTGGGTTTCAGCAATAGCCCGTCTAGTTTCCTTATCTATTCGCTTTCCATCCAAAACTTCAGTAGTAATTTCATAGACAATTACCGGTACGGCGCACCCTGATAACAAAAACACCAAGCCTACGGCTACCAATTTTGAAATTTTATTCATTTTAATTTACCCTTATTAAATAACGTTATGTTCATTTTCTGTGGTTATTGCTATCGAATAGCCAGTTTTCTTGCTTTGCGTCGAGCCATAAAAATATACAATAGGCTCATAAATAAAATCACCAAGCATCCTATAGCGGTTGTTTTTAACATCTCAGGGATCATGTTTTTAAGCATGTAAATATCCGGATTACCTGTTTCCCACAAGGTCCATTTTGTTGCGGTATCAGCTGCTAATGAACGATTTCCAGTAGTCAGCATAATGATGCCATTGCCCGTACTAGGGTTTACTCGTAAAGTTGCATTTAAAGAGGGGGATTGCCCTCCATGCCCGATAATAAAATCATCTGCATTGTTACTTGCAAATAGCATCACTCCCAGGCCCCAAATATCGATCCCCATTGTAGCTGCGTTTGGGGTTCGCATATTTCGAAGCGTCGCTGCAGAAAGCAAATCTTGTGTCGAATCTTCCGTTGCAGGAACTGCAATATGTTGATTCAAAAATTTGATAAGGTCATTAGCGCTAGTGTAAAGACCTGTTGCTGCTAATGATGTGTAATATGGGTAATCCCTAACATCGCCATTGTCGTCGAAGTATTGCGCTAAATTTGAACCGAACTGGTCTTTGTCATAACCGGTATTTGTCATGTTGAGTGGCTCAAAAATTTCATTATTCATATAGGCGCTAAAGGACATACCACTGACTTCTTCAACAATCAGTTGCAGTAAGTTATAACTCCCTCCTGAATACTTGAACTGGGTGCCGGGCTCAACTCCCACCATAACTTGGCCATTAACCCCCTCATCAGCGTCCAACGCTTTGGTTAAATGCTGTTCAAGAGGCTGCACCTGCTCTGCGGTTAAGAATCCATTGTGTCCTAACCCATCAGTAATACCTGCAGTATGACTTAGTAAACGACGAATTGTGACTTGTTCATTGTCAAACTGACTAGGCGGTAATTGCCAACGAGTTAGATAATTCGCAACAGGTGCATCTAACTCTAGTTTGCCTTGCTCGACAAGTTTCATAACGCCGAACGCAGCAACCCATTTGCCCAATGAAGCAACACCAAAAACAGTGTCTCTTGTTACTTCGTCACCTTTAGAGTAGGTAAAATCGTCTATTACTTTACCCTCATGGATTAAGACAAAAATACCATTGCCTTTACTGTCTTTTTTTATTGATTTAACCGCTTCAGCCATAAAGGACGCATTATCATTGGCTGGTGCAATTGGCTCTTTAAACCAACCTTGTTCGGTTGATATTACATTCAGTGAAACCCAAATGCTCATTGTGCCTAGAACGAACATTACCCATTTAATAAAATTCATTATGATGGCTCCTCTTTGTTATCCGGTTCATTACATCGACAATCACTTTTTCATTGTCATAACAATAAACTTCTGTCAGATACTTTAGTGGAAATAATTCATCAACTGCTCGTGAACATCATGAACGACATGTTACTTTTAGTTAATTAACGTAGAATGGAATTCGATTACGATAAAACAAGGTCGAGGTATGAGATCATACAAGCTGCTAATTTGTTTTTTTTATGTGGGGCTGATTTTTTGTTTCGCATCTTCTGCCTGGTCAAAAGACGATAAGTCGGTTTTAATGAATTCTGGGACTCCTGAACAGACCCTTGCAGGACCTATCAACGTATTGTACTGGTCAACCAAAATTGCACACTTTTTGTTGAGAATTTTCAAATTCTACCGTTCACAGATCACCATTAGCAGATTAGAGCCCCTCAAAATTGTAATATTTCATGTAAGCCGTCACATCTTGCTTAATAAACTCCCTTGTTGGTTGAGCTACTTTAAAAATCCAATAGTATTTCAAGCTACCAAAGAAACACTCAATAACTGCATTATCCCAACACGCACTACACACATTGACCATACCGCTATCAAAAAGCAAAAAAGGTATATTAATTGAACTAGAAGGTATTGGAAAAATTGAATACCTACATACAAAAAGAGATTTGTGGGTAGATCAAGAGAATCTTTCAACCATTTTGATTTATGAACAAGATGATAAATCAAAACTGCTTTTATCTTTAAAGGATATTAAAAATCTAAATTTCACCAAAAAACGATGATATTTAGGTAGCCGTACACAACTGCTTTCTCAGGGCTACCGCATGAGTGCTTAATTTCTAACCTAGGCGCAAAATCCAGCCTTTAATACTGCTTCAAGCATCGATGAATTCATCATGCATCGCTTTTATTTTCCCACGATGCTTATCTTCGTCGGCTCAGCTCGTAGGTAAGCGTCTAGCGAAGTACACCCAGCATCGATGTTATGATTGTCAGATAAGTATATTGCAGATACTGCTGTAAATGCATGCTTAGATAAAGGGGTTCCCAGTGATGCTATTGCTGAGCCCAATGGCATGAGGGTAAAGGGTAAGTTTAGCATGTAAGTGGCAATTTATATCTTATTCCTGTGCTTTTAGCTGGGAATTAGTCCATTAAAAAGCGAACTCTTTTGGGTTCGCTTTTTTGTGTTAATAAACCAGATTATTCAGGTGTCAGTTAACTTTTCTGCTATTACTTTCGTTGATTTAGCATAAACAAGAGTGACATTATTACAGACTAATCAACTAAACCACGACGCTTTAATAGAGCGTCAGTTGAAGGCTTTTTGCCCGCAAAGTCGATATAGCTTTGCATTAGATCTTGGCTATTACCTTTTGACAGCACTGTGTCACGGTATTTCTGGCCATTTTCTAGGGTTAACCCACCATTTGACATCATGTGTGAGAACGCGTCTACGGCAAATACTTCAGTCCATAAATACGCGTAGTAACCCGCTGAATAACCGCCGCCGAAGCTGTGGCTAAAGTAAGTGGTTTTGTATCTTGGTGCAACAGGGGTGTAATCTAAACCGTGTTTAGCTAGTGCTTGTTTTTCAAAGGCGGCGACATCGGCAATTTCAGTTCCTGCAGCAATTGAGTGCCATTCCATATCAAGCAGTGCTGCGGCTAAATATTCAACCGTACCAAAACCCTGGTTAAAGGTATGTGACTTTAATACCTTGGCTAATAGTTCAACTGGAATAGGCTTGCCAGTTTGATAGTGTTTAGCGTAATTTGCTAGCACTTGTGATTCGATGCTCCAGTCTTCGTTGGCTTGTGATGGAAACTCAACAAAGTCACTTGCGGTTAAGGTACCCGCTAAGCTTGGATATTTTACTTGTGAGTATAGGCCGTGAATAGCATGACCAAATTCATGGAACATGGTTCTCACTTCGTCAAATGACATCAGTGTAGGCTGACCTTCGGCTGGCTTAGGAATATTCAGCACGTTATATACAACTGGCTTAGTATTTTTTAAGAATGACTGACTAACAAGCTCATCCATCCATGCACCACCGCGTTTACCTTGGCGTGCGTATGGGTCTAAATAGAACAGACCAATTGCGCTGCCGTCTTGATTAAAGATTTCATATGCAGTCACATCTTTATGCCACACAGGTAAATCAGTGCGTGGTTTAACTGTAATGCCATACAGCTTATTCATCGCGAAGAACAAGCCGTCATTTAATACGGTGTTCATTTCAAAGTAAGGTTTAACTTGGCTGTCGTCTAGGTCATATTTAGTGGTGCGTACTTTTTCTGCGTAGTAAGCCCAGTCCCATGGTTCAAGAGTAAAGTCTTTACCGTCTTTAACAATTTCAGCTTGAATATCAGCAGCTTCAATTTTGGCTTTAACCAGTGCTTTTGGTGCTAGGTCATCAAGTATGCCGTAAACCGCTTCTGGGTTTTTGGCCATTTGATCGCCTAGTGAGTAGGCCGCCCATGTTGGGTAACCTAATAGTTGAGCTTTTTGTGCTCGTAGCTGAGCGATTTTAATATTTAATGGCGCATTAGTTTCCATGGCGCGATAAGCTGACGTTTCCCATAGTTTTTTACGTAAATCACGATTTTTAAGGCTAGACAGTAGTGGTTGAGTTGTTGTGCTCACTAAGGTGATCATGTAACCCGTTTTGCCTGCTTTTTTTGCCGAAGAGGCTAATGATGCGATGTCATTATCAGATAAACCGTCAAGCTGAGCTTTATCTTCAACTAAAATCACGTCATCAGTGAATGATTTCAATACGTTTTGTGAGAAGCTCGTTTCAAACTTAGCGAGTTCACCGTTAAGTTGACGCATTTGGGTTTTATCTGTATCAGACAACTCAGCGCCAGAGCGCACAAAACGGTCGTAATAAACTTCAACTAAACGTAAATCTTCGCCTGCTAATGTGGATTTGTTTTTATAAATAGCTTGGATGCGGGCAAAAAGCTTTTCATCAAGATAAATATTGTCTTGATGCGCAGTGAGCTTAGGCACAATTTGTTCTTCAACACTGATAAAGTTATCGTCTGAAATTAGTCCTGACAAAGTGAAAAATGCGCGTTGAGTGCGGTCTAAAATCGCGCCAGTTTTTTCTAGTGCAACAATCGTATTTTCAAATGTCGCTGTTTCACTGTTATTAGTAATGGTGGCAATTTCTGCTTTGTGTTCTTGCATGCCTTGTTCAAAAGCAGGCAAGTAGTCGCTGGCGTTAAGCTTGTCGAACTGTGGTGTCATATATTGTAAAGGGCTTGTCGCTAATAGAACGTTGCCGGCGGCAGGCGTTTTAGTCATTGTTGTAGATGCTTCTGCTGTCGTTTTACTGGCCATTGAAGTGTCTGCTGATTCCTCTGAACACGCACTAAGCATCAGTGCAGCACTTACTGCTGTTGTTATAAGGGTTTTACGCATTGCAATATCCTTGGGACTTGGACCGATTGGAGTGTTTCTACGCTTAGTCAAAATGTCAACGCTGGGTTGAATAGTGGTAGTAAAAACCGAAAGGTGGACGAGCGAACAGCCCACAGTTTTTAGTTCTTGCTAATTCTCTTGATTTGTTTTTTGTACCACAGTGCTTCTGATGGCTTGAACAGCTGACCATGTCGAAACACCATATGGCACAAGATATGTAAGAACTATTTTTACGAAATCTTCATTCGATAGCGTCAAAGACAAAATCTTTTCACCATGATTAATTAAAGCCAATATAGTACCTACCAGCAAAGCAACATTAAAAGCTCTAGACATTACTTTTCTGGAGAAAGCGAACAAAATAAAGCTATTTTGATTCATATTAACGGTTGACTCTTATAGTCTAGCGGAGCATGACAACGCACGGTATTCGCATACCATTTTATATATGGAAATCCGCTATGGTTATTGCAATGTTCGCAAAATAAGGTCGACTGATTAATTTATTGAATGATTTAATCCTAGACCCGTCTATAACTCTGATATAAATCAATACCGAACTCTACAAACAATACCAATAAATTCAGTTAAGTTACAAAATATAATCGCCTTTTTTTACACATTAGCTATAGGCCTAAACTTATTATTAACGTTATAAAATTTCCAATTCATTTGTCGATTAGTCCACATTGTGATGAAGTCACCAAACACTATTACGATTAAAGAAACACTATATAA
>NZ_JACJFI010000239.1 GCF_014164505.1 Shewanella sp. SG41-4
GATCAAAATAGATAAACAGGTAGCTTGGGAATAGTGGCGCTGTAACCATTTTTGGTTTGTTGCGGACCATTTTTTGCTGGGTGATAACAGGTAAATAACTCTCGACTTCTTGTAAAGCCAAATTTTGCTGTGCACGTACTTCATGACGTGGTTTGCAATACAGTAAATACCAAGATTTCATTATTACTCGCTTGTTTAAATTTGCTCATCAATCTGAGCAAGTGACATCCCATTCACGGTTTACGATATTAACAAACTTACTTATCTATTTGAATGGGTTTTTACGCCACAGTGCCTATAAATACAGCGTTTACGTTATCAATTGGTTTTATATTAAACAATAACGACAATAATTATAATCTAAACTGAGAAGTAACTAATTGATTTATCATTCGAGATTTATCTTACAACTTTAACGCACGCAACTCGGTTAATGTTGCTTTATGTAACTTAAAAACTCTTGGTAATGCCAACCTGCATATATTTGCTATTGCCAAATGAAAAAATGCCCCCTCAACACGTGTCAATATCCTGTGTATTTAAGGGAGATTTAACAACAAATTGACTGTGTTTTATATCATGCTATTTCACTTCACGGTACGACTATCAGAATTTGACTTTATCGATAATTCAATTGATTACTCAATCGTTACCTTACTGATAAGTTCTACTTAAATGAGTCATTAATATCAGTTTTAGGCGATATAGGTATTACTCGCCAACAACAAAAAACCTCGATAAACGAGGCTTTCATTTGTACCTTTTTTGTAGCCGTAAAGACTACTTATTTGGCTTGGGTGGATAATTCATCATTACTGAACCAATTGCTTGATTAATCGTATTAATTCGCTCTTCTGGAGTGCTTTGTTCACGCACAGTATCGGCTACAGTTCCACGCCAAATTAACTTTCCCGTTTTGTTATCCACTAAGTCGACCATTAATGTGCCAACATCGTATTCACGCACGGTGGTTTCACTATGAATACTGCCGCCTAATCCCCAACGTGGACCGTAATATGGGTTGTAGCCAAAGTTACTATTAAAAGTGTCGATATTGATTTTCTTATCAACTTTGGTGATGTAATTAACTAATAAGTCAGCATTTTGTTTTTCTGTTTTGCTAATGCCTTTTTGGCTTAATTGATTTTCGATTGCAACACGGATACGTTGATCCATGAGGCCGTCTAAATGATAGCCCGCATCTTCATTTTTTTTCTCTACCCATGCGTAAGTTTTATATTGTTCAAAAGATACCGATGGATCAAAGTCGGAAGTTGATTTCATGCTGCTACATGCGCTTAATGCTAATATTGCCGCAGCTATAATTAGATTTTTCATACAGGCTCCAAAAAACAAGATGTCAATTATTACTAGCTTATCGTGAGCAAAGGCGTTGTCAAGTTAACAAGGTTTTATAACAAATGATAACAAGCGGAAATAGTGTTAAAGAGCGAAGACATGCAAAAACGATAACGAATGGTATAAGCGGAATAACGATGGTAAGCGAGACCAGCTTGTCATCGCCTGATATCGCTTGTCATCTATTACCATCGCCTGTCACCGCTCTTTTACATTGCTTATCCACACTGTTTGATAGGGTTGCAGTTGCATGGTTTGGGTGGTGTCTTCTATTGGTTGTCCGCTTAATAGATCAACCCAGTGTTCTGCAATAATAAGATTAAGTTCATTAATGGGAAGATCGGTGATTTGGTCTGATACATTACTGATGCAAAAGATACTTTGTTTACGGTTACGGCTTTGACGCCAAAAACCAAACAGCTGTAACCCAAGGTGTAAGGTGAATTGAGTAGCATTGGGATGAAATGCAATTTGCTGAGTGCGAATATTGATTAAATTGGTTAGCTCGGTTAGCACTTGGTTATGATTGCTGTTGGCATCATTTAGTTGCTCGGTTAATTGATTGAGATCCCAACGATGGCGGTTAATGGCACGATTATGGGAAGTGTTGGCCAGTTTTTCATAGTCGTTGCGGGTTCCCAGCAAACTGTGAATATAAATACCTGGAATGCCTTCGAGCGCTAACATAATGGTATGAGCACACACAAAACGTTGCATCCCCCATAAGTCTTTGCCTTTAGTGGTTCCTTGTAACGCATCAAACAAGGCTATGTTCATTTCGTATGGTTTTTGCAGGCCATCTTCTGTGGTTCTGGATGATATTTGGCCACCGAACTGTTTCATGGTGTCTACCAGAGTATCAATCTCAGCTTCGTCGAGTAAGCCCTCTGCCGGGCGTAAACCTATTCCATCGTGGGAAGCAATAAAATTAAAGTAAGTGGTGCCGTCTTGTGCGGGCGGCATGCTCATAAGCCAACGCTTTAAGTACAAGCAACTGCCGGTAATAAGACTGTTGATTAATAAAGGCGGCAACGAGAAGTTATATATGCAATGTGCTTCGTTAGCATTTCCAAAGTAAGTTAAATTTTGAGTGTTGGGAATGTTGGTTTCGGTAATGATGATGGCATCTTGTTGGGCGTGTTCAATTAATGTCCGCAATAAACGTACTACCCCATGAGTTTGCGGTAAGTTAATTGATTTATTGCCGACGATTTTCCATAAAAAAGCCACTGCATCGAGACGAAATATACTCACCCCCGCATCTAAATATTGACGAATGATACGGACAAACTCGATTAATACTTGTGGATTACGAAAATCAAAATCAACTTGATCATGGCTAAAGGTACACCACACATGTTGAGTGCCGTTAGGTGTCTCTGTTGGTCTTAATAGTGCTGACGTTCGTGGCCGAACCACCGCGCTTAAGTCATCATCTGGCTCGGCAGTAAAGAAGTAGTCATGGCCTACGCCCTCACCTTTGCAGAAATTATCAAACCATAGGCTCCGACTAGAGCAATGATTGATCACTAAATCTGACATCAATCGCCGTTTACTGGCAATAGCACTAATATCGGCCCACGAGCCAAGGCCTTCGTTAACACTTGAATAGTCGATAACCGAGAAACCATCGTCTGAACTGTAAGGGAAAAACGGTAAAATGTGCACAGCATTGATGCAACTTAAATAGCTGTCGATAAATTGTGCCAGCGTGGTGAGTGGCCGCTCACCTTGTTGGATCACACTGTCACCATAAGTGATCATAATGATGTCTTTTTCAGACCAATGATTCATAAAGGGTTCAGGTATTTGGCAATACTCGGTGATACGCATGATATCGATGAGCTGTTCAGCCAATGTTGGCACACTTATACCAATTTCGACATCGTTGTAAATACAGCTAAGTTGTTGCTGCAGCTTTTGCTGTAATCCATCCATTACTGACATAGGGTGTCCTCTTGGTCGATTTTGATATTAGCTAAACTCGGCATTATCTGCTTCAACAGCAGCTTTAAGCTGTTCAAGCACGTCGGGCATGGCACTCACGACTCGGCTCCATGTTGGCATAAACGGAGTTTCCATTGGATTATCTAAAAAGCGTTGCCCTGCTGTAACAATATTTTGGGCAAACATTTCAACCGCTTTTTCTTCTAAGTGGATATCCGTAGTCAAACCATTCATTAATGCATCATTATGATAGGTTTCGACATAATCGAGGGCGACTCGGTAATAAGTGGCCTTAAGGGTCCGGAATGATTCAGTACTAAAGGTATGCCCTTGAGTGGCTAATTTGCGGAAAAAGGCTTTAGTGATATCAATCGACATTTTAGACAAACCCGCGTCTTCATTATCCAGTGATAAGTCTTGATGTTTATGATCGTAATTGTCGGCTATATCGACCTGGCAAATGCGATTATGGGCATAGTTACGCTGCATTTCTGATAGCACGCCAATTTCTAAGCCCCAGTCACTTGGAATGCGTAGGTCATTAAGCACGTCTCGTCTAAATGAAAACTCACCCGCTAATGGATAACGAAAACTGTCCATGTATTCTAAATATTCGTTGTAACCGACTACTTTTTTAAGTGCTTTAATCAACGGCGTAACTAATAGACGTGACACTCGGCCATTAATTTGTCCATTAGAAATACGCGCATAATACCCTTTACTAAATTCATAGTTAAACTGCGGGTTAGCGACTGGATAAAGTAGCCTAGCGAGTAATGATTTTTCATAGGTAACGATGTCACAATCATGCAGTGCAACCGATTCTGTTTTACCTGAAGCCAGAATATAACCCATGCAGTACCAGACATTTCGACCTTTACCCAACTCTTTAGGGGCTAAGCCTAACGCTTGCAGCTTTGCATCCAGCGCTTGTAAGCGTGGGCCGTCATTCCACAAAATACGGTGATGCTGAGGTAACTCACCAAAAAAGCTTAGTGCGTGTTTGTACTGTTGCAGATCGGCTCTATCTAATCCGATCACAATTTCGGATAAATACGGCACCTGTTTTAATTTACTAACAATATCTTTAAGTGCAGTGCCTTCTAGCTCTGAATACAGAGATGGCAAAATTAATCCTAGCGGACGTGTTTGTGAAAACTTGATTAAGTCTTGCTCAAGCTCTTCATGGCTACGTCGGGTTAAATTATGCATTGTGGTGACAATGCCATTTTGATAAAAGTCGGCCATATTACGCCCCTCCAAATGGTAGTTGGTTTAGCTGTGATTCAGCCGATGAAGACAATAGAGTTTGCTTAATGCATTCAGCCCAACCTTTAGGGCCGCACTCGCTGCTTTTAATACTTTGTTTTTGGGTGGTTAAGATAGGGAATGGATGAACGGGTGACTTAATTTGTATCGCAAGATCAGCTGCTTCGAGCATGGCATTGTCATTACCACTATCACCGAGTGCAATAGTGGTCACTGGAGCGTTATATTGCTTGGAGTAGACCTCGGCTAACCATTTCATTGCCTTACCTTTATCGGTATCTCCACCAACATGTAAAAAGCGTCCACCCTGCAGGATATTTGCACCAGCGCGTGTCATCAACTCAATAAAGGCTTGTTTATTGGCTTCATTGCCTTGCCATAGTACTGGCTCTGCATAATGCCTAATCAATGCCAACTTGGCATTATCGGGTGACAAATCGGTGATTTCACATAACGCTTCAACTGATAAAGATGAAAAACCAATAAAGTCATCGTTAAATGCTTGTGCATGTTGGTTTAACAATTCAAGCCAGTATTTTCGCGGCTGACAAAACTCTTTTACCCAATAATATCCATCGGTAAATGTATCCTCAGGCTGTTGGTCAAAGTAGCCGATTGGGATATAAACGACTGCGCCATTTTCAGATATAAACGGTGAGTTAAAACCGATGGTTTGTTGTAGCTTTTCCATTTCAGCAAAGGTTTTACTGGTATTGGCGATAATAGGAATATGGCGTTCATTCAATGCTTCAATCACTTCAATTGCATGACTAAAACTATAGTCAAAATGGTCCAGTAAAGTGCCATCTATGTCAGTAAAGATAAGTGGTCGTGTTGTCATATCGTATCCCTTTTCAATCATTTAATACTGACTATCAAGAACGGTATCAAGCTGTATAAACGATAACGAGCGGTGACAAGCGGTATCAAGCGTAAAGCCTAGAAGCTAATTCGCTGCGCTGCTAGATGTTATAAAAGCTGAAAGCCAACGTTCAGCAGTTTCCACACAATCCGTTTGTTATCGATTTTTACTGCCCTAATTAGTAAGTGAACGTCCGCTTGTTACCTTCTTTCATCATTCTATTCGTAAGCGCACCGTTCGCTTGTTATCGCCTGTCATAGATCCATCAGTAAGCGCAGCGTTCGCTTGTTATCGCCCGTTATCGCTATTTCGCTATCGCTGTAACTCTATTAACTGATTAGGTAGATTCAGGATATGTGCCAAACGTAATAACTTTGCACCTTAATGGCACAAATAGACTTTACTCATTGATATATTTGATTTTATTTTTATATAAATAAAGATGAGGAAGAAAGGTGTATTCAACAGGATAAGAAGATATGTGCAACGATGAATAAAAAATGC
>NZ_JACJFI010000023.1 GCF_014164505.1 Shewanella sp. SG41-4
GGATGATGTATTGTAAATACAGTCGCTATTTTAAACAACAATATTATAACATTGTTTATAAATTGGGTGAGACTCATGTTTTATTGCATCAAATTAAAACAGTACTGATGAGAGAGTATCTTTTTAAATCAATGCCACATCGTTATGGAATAAGTGAAATTTTTCCGACCAGTGTCAATATTAGCGATGCTATGTCGCATGCGCTAATAAGTGAGCCTATACTGTAATTTTTATCTTTAAATAAGGAGCGAAGCATCGATTGCGGTGAAGAGTTGTGCTTGATCGGTTAATGATTTTGCTGTGAGACGTTCAACACTTAATACATGAGTATAGCATGTGGTCGTTTGGTTGATTTTTTTGAGTAATAAATCAAAATCACCATCACCAGACAGTAAAATAACTTCATCTACCGTTGGCGCTATCTCAAGCATGTCGATGGTAATTCCAACATCCCAATCTCCCTTGGCAGAACCATCACTACGTTGAATATAAGGCTTGGTTTTAACGGTAAAGCCAATATGTTTTAGCGCATCCTGAAACTTAACCTGTCCATCATCTGCCGGTGCTATAGCGTAGGCGATAGCATGACTAATATTGCCTTGTGCCGACAAATGCTTGTACAAAGCTCGGTAATTGAAGGAACGGCCAAAACCTTGCTTACAGGTGTAATAAATATTTTGCACATCTACGAATACGGCAAGCGTTGTCATTATTACACCTGTGAAGATTAAGGCTGTTGCGCTTTTTGAGCTGCAATGGCGTCATTAAGTTGTGCTTCAACAAACCCTGGTGAGTGAGTTGACGAAGATATGAGTCGGTACATCGCGGGGATCACCAATAGGGTGACAACTGTCGCAAATGCCATGCCGAAGAATATCACAGTTCCTACTGCAATACGGCTTTCACTCCCAGCGCCGGTTGATACAATTAATGGTATGGCACCAATAAGCGTGGTAAAGGCTGTCATTAAAATGGGTCTTAAGCGACGAGCTGATGCGTCAATAATCGCATTGTCGAGCGATAAGCCTCGATCGCGAAGTTGATTCGCGAACTCAACGATTAAAATACCATTTTTAGTCACCATACCAATTAACATGATCATGCCAATTTGGCTATAGATATTCATCCCTTGATGCATTAGAACTAAACCAATAAAACCACCAAAAATACCCATTGGAACAGTAAACATCACCACTGCAGGATTGATAAAGCTTTCAAATTGAGCCGCCAATACAAGGTAAGCAATCAACAGTGCTAGCCCAAATACAATGAGCACTCCCGCTTGGTTTTCTTTAAAGTCTTTTGACTCACCTGTGTAAGCAATTGAAATATCGTTTGGCAGTAATGTTATTGCGCGTTGCTCTAAAAAGTCGAGGGCTTCGCCTAGGGTATAACCTTCACCTAAATTTGCTTTAATGGTAATCGATTTTTGCTTGTTGGTATGACTGAGGCGTTGCGGTGAGGCAACTTCTTCAACTTTGGTTACAGTATCAAGGGTGATAAGCTCGCCTTTACTGCTTCTAAAGTAAATCTTACTGAGGTCTGTGACGCTGTTAAAGCTGTTTTCATCGCCGCGAAGGTATACATCATATTCTTCACCCCGTTCAACAAAGGTTGTTTCACTGCGGCCGCCCAACATGATCTCTAAGGTTGTCGCTATTTCTGAAACGCTAATGCCTAACTCTGCCGCTCGCTGTTTGTCTACCGTCACTACAAGTTCAGGTGTGGTTTCTGCGTAATCTAAATCAGCTCCGTCCAGCATAGGGCTTGCATCGGCTTCTTGTTGCAGTACTTGAGCCCATTTAAATAACTCAGCATAGTCGGAACCCCCCAGTACAAATTGAACCGGTTCACTTGATTGGCCTCTAAATCCTGGCAACATTGGGCGAACCATGACATCGGGAATGTCTTTTAACGTTTGGCTGATTAATGCTAATGCTTGTTTAATATCGGTATCACGGTCTTGCCAGTCTTCTAACTGGATAATCGCAAATCCGGTTTGGTCTCCCGCTCGCCCGCCAAATGCTGGCGCTTCAACGCTAAATGATTTCACTACACCTTGGCCCAATAGTGGCATTAATCGGTTTTCAACGATGTCCATATTGGCAACCATGCGATTATAACTGGTGCCTTCGGCGCCTTTAATAAACGCAAATAATACTCCGCGATCTTCTTGTGGTGAGAGTTGTGAGGGAACTTGTTGCATGAGTAAGTAGCTACCACCGATGCAGGCAATAATTATGAATGGTGCTGCTATGCGCCAGTGTAATGCCCATTTGACCATACTACGATAACGTTGCTCTAAACGATTAAAGCCATTATCGATAGCGATATTAAAACGATTTTTCTTCACGTTGGCTTTTAATAATTTACTGCTCATGACAGGGGTAAGGGTTAGAGCGATAAGTGATGAAAACAGAACTGACATTGCCAGCATCACAGAGAACTCAGTAAACAACAACCCAACCATGCCATCCATAAATGAAATGGGTAAAAATACCATTACCAGTACTAAGGTCGTTGACATCACTGCAAAACCCACTTCGCGGGTCCCTTTATACGCAGCAAGTATCGGTTGTTCACCTTGTTCAATATGGTGGAAGATATTCTCAACCACGACAATGGCGTCATCAACCACCAAACCAATGGCTAAAATAAGCGCCATTAGGGTCAATAAGTTAATGGAGTAACCTAAGCTATATGCCGCCATAAATGCGGCAATTAATGATACTGGAACTGTTACTGCTGGAATAAGGGTTGCCCGTACTTGACCGATAAAAATGTACAGCACAAGAATAACCAGTACCCCTGTAATAAACAGGGTGTTGTAAACCTCATTAATCGAACGTGCAATAAACACATTGGCATCATAGTCGACAACCAACTGTGTTCCTTTTGGCAAAAAGCTCTGCACTTTATCGACTTCTTGTTGTACCTGCAGTGAAATGTCTAATGGATTAGCATCTGATTGCGGCACTATGCCTAAGCTTAGGTTAACAATGCCGTTGCTTTTAAAAGTCGAGTTTTCATTTTCTGCCCCAATGAACACGCTAGCGACATCTTTAAGATAAATAGGGGTGCCATCATCAGCGGTGTGGACCACTAAATAGTTGAAGTCTTCTGGGCTGTAATATAGCCGTTTTGTTCTGACAGACATGACGGTGGTGTCGTTACGAACTTCGCCACCGGGTGTTTCAAGGTTTTCGGTATTTAACGCACTAATAATGTCATTGGTGGTAACATTTCTGCCGGCCATTAATTGTGGTTTTAGTTGCACGTACATGACTTTGTACAAGCCACCGGAAATATTAACCGAGCTCACGCCAGTAATTAAGCTAAATCGGTCTTCTAATACCCGCTGAGCGTAATCAGTGAGCTGAGTACGATCCATATTTTCAGAGCTTAAGTTGACGTAAATCGACGGTTCACCAGTGCCATTATCTTTAGATACAATAGGGTCGTCAGCTTCATCAGGTAATCGACGTTGTGCTTTGGCTACTGCATCTCGTACGTCACTTACACCTTCGGTTAAATCCCACCCTAGTTCAAATTCGATTGAAATACGTGACATGCCATTTCGAGTGGTTGAGGTGATTTCATCAATACCACTGATGCCGGTTAATTCATCTTCGAGAGTCTTAGTGATTTTACTTTCCATAATAGTGGCTGATGCACCGCTATAAGTGGTCATCACTGTCACTACTGGATTTTGTACGTCGGGCATTTCTCTAACCGACAGTTTAGAAAATGATACCAAGCCAAAAACACACAGCAATAAACTTAATACAATCGCAACTACAGGGCGTTTTACCGCCGTATCACTTAGCCACATTATTGTTGCTCCTGTTTAACAGGGCTTATTTGATCTTGCTTAGCTAAGTCCTTCACTTTGACTCCATCACGCATATTTACTAGGCCTTGAACGACGATGTGGTCGCCGATATTAATGCCAGATTCTAGTAATACTTGATCTTTGATTCTGGCGCCTAACATCACTTCGGTGCGTGTGGCGATATTGTCTTGATTGATCACGTAGACATAACGTTTAGTACCTGAATATTCAAGCGCTTGTACCGGAACAATAGGGGAGGACACGCTTGGAAATACCAGTGTCGCAGACATCATCATTCCGGGCTTTAATTGCCCCTTTTGATTATCAAACTGGCTACGAATATTGAGATTGAGTGTTTGTGAATTGACGCGTGGATCAATAGCGATAATCTTGCCTGTAAAAATCGTTTTACTCCATGCTCTGCTTGAAGCATTGACCGACATTCCTGTACTTAACAGAGAGAGATAATGTTCTGGAACTTGTAAATCGAGTTGTAACATGGATAGGTCATCAAGTGATAATAGTGATTCATTGATACTGACCATCTTACCTCTGCTGAAATTAACAAAACCCGTATTTCCGGAAAATGGCGCGGTTAGAGTGTGGTAATCAAGGTCGGTTTTGGCTGATTCAAGTCTGGCTAAAGCAATATCAACACTGGACTTTTGGGCTTCTATTTCAGTTTGAGTGATAGCGTTAACGTGAATCAACTTGTTAAACTCATTAAGTTTACGCACTTCATCTTGATAATAAGCTTGAGCTTCTGTCACGCTGGCTTTTGCTTTGCGGTTATCAAGCGTAAGCAGTGCTTGGCCTTTATTGACATATTGGTTGGATGTGACTGCTATGCTATCTATTTTTCCTGCTACTTGTGGCGCTATCATCACCGAGTGCGTAGCCGCCAGCTTTCCTATTAAGGTAATTGATTGTGAAAGGTCATGCTGTTCAACGGTGGCGGTGATCACTGGAACCACTTTTTCTGCACGGGGAGCTTTGGGCGCGGCAATGCCATTGGAAATAAACCCAACATATCCCATTATCAATACGGTAGTCGAAAAAAGACATTGGCCAAGTTGTTTGATCATTTAAATACACGTCTCTATAAGCAATAATTGATGGTGTCGTTACACGACGATATTGGCTAACGACTAGCCGGTGATTGATGCCAGCTTATTGTAATTATATTTGTTTAATTAAGCGTAAAGTAATGTAAATCTTTTAATTTTCTTTGTAACAAGGCGCATATCAGGCGAATTTTTAATGATGAAATAGCAACAAAAAAAGCCATATCCGAAGATATGGCTTTAATTTATGTCAGCTAAGCTTAATAAATAGTTATGTTAAAACACTGGTTGAAACATTACTTCTCGATAGGCTCGTTAGTAAATTCGATGTTTTGCTTTTTATTGACAGGTGTCACACCCATAAAGTATTCATAACCTTTATCTGATGATTTCTTTTGGGCATCATCATCACTTAACTTAATACTGGTTTGGTCAGAAAATAAGGTGTATTTAGCTTTAGCTTTTTGAGCGACAGGTTGCTGTTGCTTAGCTGTTGGCTTGAGAATTCCTTTTGGAACTTCTGTTGTCGCCACTTTCGATTCGCTGCTGGATTTGTTAGTCGAAGCAACATTATCGAATTTATAATTAAATACGCCATTACCTTCGACGTTTTCTACGCTCGATTTATCTTGGTTTTGGTAAGACGCTAAAATGCCGTGTTTACCCAAAGGGATCTCGTGAAAAAGTTTTTTACCCGTGCCCACTTTGGTGCCATTAATATACCAATCTGCTGGCACGTTACTGATTAAGGTGACCATAGCCGACTTAAGGCCTAATTCTTCATTTAACAAAGAGTCGATTTTATCGTTATAAGAAGGCTTAAAGTTCATGGCCACTTTATAGCGCAAATCGCCTCTCATATTCATATTGGCGTCGATAACTTCATATGATAATAAAACACTTTTGTCGTTTAAAAATGGCGACTCGTTACGAGTATTAGACAAAATGCTACTTTTAGACTCTTTCAAACAATCTGCGATAGTTTGATATTTAGAACACTCAGTCGAACCATTGATATTGACTGGCAGTGTGCTGCTTGATTTCGATAAATCTGCAATTAAACGATTAGTAATATCTGTTTTGAGTTTAAATAGTTGCTGACTTTTAGCTGCACGCTTTTTATTTATCGCCTCATATTCAGTTAATATTTCTACTTTTTCAGTTTCAAGACGTTTGCTATCTTCTTCTGCTTTTAGGGTTAGTTCATCGACTAAATTGACAGATTCTTCAATTTGTTTATAGGTTTCAGGAAGCGCTGTCTTAGCGCGAATGACCTTAGGTAATTCTATAATCAGCTCGTCATATCGTTGCTGTTCTGAAACAATTGTTTTTTTCAGACCTTCAACATCATAGGCTTTTTTATTAAGCTGTGAGAATTTGTCATTAACAGTGATTAGCAGGGTATCGATATCATATTGATTTTCAATTTTATTGAGAGTCTGCTTTTCTGATGTGGTAATGACTTCGAGTGCCGCAAATGAGTTGCTTGCGTATAAGCACAATAAAGCAAGGCTAATTGAACCGTATCTCACTGATATCTCCATTAAATTTCTCTACAAGCTGGAACCATCGACACTCTGTATTGCGCTGAGTGTAATCAGCAAAGAGTAAAATAATCCATTAATAATTTATAATACTGAAGTTATTTTGGCTTTACAAACAGATTGTGGTGCATTGCTCACAATAAATTGACAAAATTTTGACACTTGTCGGCATCTCGATAGTTAATCACGGGATTAATCTTTTAAATAGTGGTAAATATAATAAAGCAGAGCGCTGAGGCTCTGCTTTATTATTAAACACTTTTGTTGCAGACGAATTACTTATTTAAACGCTTATATTTTAATCGATGCGGTTCTACTACATCGGTTCCTAAGGTGGCCTTTAACCAAGTTGAATACTCAGTATAGTTACCTTCATAGAAACTCACTTTACCTTCATCACGATAATCCAAAATGTGGGTCGCGATACGGTCAAGGAACCAACGGTCATGGGAAATAACCATGGCACAACCAGGGAACTCTAATAACGCTTCCTCTAACGCTCGTAATGTTTCAACATCCAAGTCGTTGGTGGGTTCGTCGAGTAATAATACGTTGCCACCGGCTTGTAATAACTTAGCTAAATGAACTCGGTTGCGCTCACCTCCCGATAATGAACCAATTATTTTCTGCTGATCGCCACCACGGAAGTTAAAGCGGCCTACGTAAGCACGGCTAGAAATTTCAGTGTTGTTGATGCGCATAATATCTTGGCCGCCAGAAATCTCTTGCCACACGGTGTTTTTGTCATTCATCGAATCACGGAACTGATCAACCGACGCAATTTGAACCGATTCACCGACAGAAATAGAGCCACTGTCTGGTTTTTCCTCACCAGAGATCATTTTGAATAAGGTTGACTTACCCGCACCGTTAGCACCAATAATACCGACGATAGCGCCCTTAGGAACCGTGAATGTCAAATCATCAATCAGTACGCGGTCACCATATGACTTGGTTAAATTAGTCACTTCAATGACTTTGTCGCCTAAGCGAGGTCCTGGTGGGATAAACAGTTCATTGGTCTCGTTACGCTTTTGGTAATCGTTGGTGTTCAATTCTTCAAAGCGAGCCATACGGGCTTTACCTTTTGATTGACGACCTTTAGCACCTTGGCGTACCCACTCTAATTCTTTAGCAATGGTTTTCTGGCGTGCGCTTTCTGTGGACGATTCTTGGGACAAGCGCGCATCTTTTTGCTCAAGCCAAGATGAGTAGTTACCTTCCCATGGAATACCTTCGCCGCGGTCTAGTTCTAAAATCCAGCCAGCAGCGTTATCTAAGAAGTAACGGTCATGGGTAATAGCGACCACAGTGCCGTTATATTCTTGTAAAAAATGTTCTAACCACGCCACTGATTCAGCATCCAAGTGGTTGGTTGGTTCGTCGAGTAATAGCATTTCTGGCTTTTCAAGCAATAAGCGACAAATGGCCACTCGGCGGCGTTCACCACCAGAGAGAACGGCAATTTTCTCATCCCAATCAGGCAGACGTAATGCGTTTGCTGCACGTTCAAGAATATGATCAATATTGTGTGCATCTTGAGATTGGATGATGGCTTCTAATTCACCTTGCTCTTTTGCAAGTGCATCGAAGTCTGCATCGGGCTCAGCATAAGCGGAATAGACCTCGTCTAAACGTGTTAGTGCATTTTTAGCCTCGCTTAGAGCTTCTTCAACGGCTTCACGCACTGTTTGTTGCTCGTTTAAACGCGGTTCCTGCGGTAAGTAACCAATTTTTAACCCCGGCATTGGGCGCGCTTCACCTTCGATTTCGGTGTCTATGCCCGCCATTATGCGCAGCAATGTTGATTTACCTGAACCGTTTAATCCTAGTACACCAATTTTGGCGCCAGGAAAGAAGCTTAATGAGATGTCTTTTAATATTTGCTTCTTGGGAGGGACAATTTTACCCACACGAAGCATGCTGTATACAAATTGAGCCATAATTATACTGTCTAATTGTCAACAATGATGATGATAATTCTACTGTATTATGTGCTGAACTCAACAGGCAATTGTGCTATTTAATCTAGCGTGCTTTTTAGGCTCAATAAACTGAAGAATCTGCTAACTTGGTGTTATGAACATGAATCGTTTTGTATTCAGAACACAGTGAATTTCATGTTGTTTATACTGTAAATCATTATCGTTGCAGAGTAGAATACCGCGCAACCCTACTATATAGATAATGATGTTGGAGCTACCATGTTGAAGAAAGCGATGAATATTGCGGATTATGATCCAGAATTATTTAAAGCCATTGAAGATGAAACTTGTCGTCAAGAAGAACACATTGAATTGATTGCGTCTGAAAACTATACCAGTCCACGTGTGATGGAAGCGCAAGGTTCTCAGCTAACTAACAAGTATGCTGAAGGTTATCCAGGTAAGCGTTATTATGGTGGGTGCGAATACGTTGATGTTGTTGAAACATTAGCTATTGAACGCGCAAAAGAATTATTTGGTGCAACTTATGCCAACGTACAGCCTCATTCAGGCTCGCAAGCAAACAGCGCAGTATTTATGGCGTTGTTACAACCTGGTGATACTGTTTTAGGGATGAACCTTGCTCATGGTGGTCATTTGACCCATGGTTCACCAGTGAATTTTTCTGGCAAGCTTTACAACATCATTCCTTACGGTATTGATGAAGCTGGCAAAATTGATTATGACGAAATGGAGCGTTTAGCCGTTGAGCATAAGCCTAAAATGATCATCGGCGGGTTCTCTGCATTCTCAGGTATTGTTGACTGGGCAAGAATGCGCGAAATCGCAGATAAAATTGGTGCTTACTTGTTTGTTGATATGGCGCACGTTGCAGGCTTAATAGCTGCTGGTGTTTATCCAACGCCAATACCTCATGCACATGTTGTCACCTCAACGACCCATAAAACATTAGCTGGCCCACGTGGCGGGATTATTATTTCAGCTGCCGATGATGAAGTGTTGTATAAGAAGTTGAACTCAGCGGTATTCCCGGGTGGCCAAGGTGGTCCTTTAATGCATGTTATCGCGGGTAAAGCGGTCGCATTTAAAGAAGCATTAGAGCCAGAGTTCAAAGTATACCAGCAGCAAGTGGTTAAAAATGCCAAAGCCATGGTTGAAGTATTTTTAGCTCGCGGTTATAAAATTGTTTCTGGCGGTACAGAAAATCATTTAATGTTGGTTGACTTAATTGGCCGTGATTTAACGGGTAAAGAAGCTGATGCCGCATTAGGCAGCGCAAACATTACCGTTAACAAAAACTCAGTGCCTAACGATCCGCGTTCACCGTTTGTTACCTCTGGTGTTCGTATTGGAACGCCAGCTATCACTCGTCGTGGCTTTAAAGAAGCGGAAGCGAAAGAATTGACCGGTTGGATTTGTGACATTCTTGATGATGCGACTAATACTACTGTAACCGACCGCGTTAAAGGCCAAGTTTTAGCCTTATGTGCTCGATTCCCTGTATACGGTTAATCGTATTGGATGTTTGTTGATACAGGTTTAGGTTAACCTTATTCAACAAATAGGATAAACTTTAATGGCCGCTAATTGTTAGCGGCCATTTTGTTTTTTTTCTGCAGGAGGTTCAATGCATTGCCCTTTTTGTAGCGCGACCGATACCAAAGTTATAGATTCTCGATTAGTGGCTGATGGTCACCAAGTACGTCGCCGCCGGGAATGTACCGAATGCCATGAGCGTTTTACC
Source organism: Shewanella sp. SG41-4 (assembly GCF_014164505.1). Lineage (GTDB taxonomy): Bacteria > Pseudomonadota > Gammaproteobacteria > Enterobacterales > Shewanellaceae > Shewanella. The sequence continues at coordinate 10,131 of NZ_JACJFI010000023.1, forward strand.
ACATTTGAAGGCGCAGAATTAGTCATGCCTAGAGTCATTAAACGTGACGGCACTCGACAACCATTCGATGAAGAGAAACTGCGTGGCGGCATGCTACGTGCGGTAGAAAAACGTCCAGTCTCTATTGATGAAATTGAACAAGCACTGACTAAAATCAAATCAACATTGCGCGCGACAGGTGAGCGCGAAGTGAATTCTGAAATGATCGGTAATCTTATGATGGAACAGCTGATGAACCTTGATAAAGTGGCATATATCCGCTTTGCATCAGTTTATCGCGCATTTGAAGATGTATCCCAATTTGGTGAAGCCATTGCTAAATTGCAAAAGTAATGGCGTGTAATAATACCTGTGTTAATGGGTATTATGGCATTTGAGCAATAAGAGATTATCTACCATGTTTAACTGGTCTACCTTTGACACCCAAATGATGAGCCGTGCCATCGCACTTGCCGAGAAAGGCCGTTATACCACTCGGCCAAATCCTTGTGTCGGTTGTGTCATTGTTTATCAGAATAAGATTATTGGTGAGGGTTATCATCAACGTGCTGGCCAAGGGCATGCAGAAGTGAATGCGCTTAAAATGGTGCATGATAATGGCTTGTCTGCTGAAGGTGCCACCGCATATGTCACACTGGAACCCTGTAGCCATTATGGCCGCACACCACCTTGTGCTTTAGGCTTAATTAACGCCAAAGTTGTCAGAGTTGTGGTTGCAGTGACTGATGCCAATCCTGAAGTGTCTGGCCGAGGTATTACCCTGTTACGTGAGGCCGGTATTGAGGTTGATGTTGGATTGCTCAGCCAACAAGCTTATGATCTCAATCTAGGCTTTATGAAGCGGATGAAAACAGGACTTCCTTGGGTAACCGTTAAAATAGCCGCCAGTTTAGATGGTAAAACGGCGCTGTCTAATGGAGTGTCAAAGTGGATTACCGGCAGTGCAGCAAGAGCTGATGTGCAAAAATACCGTGCTAGTCACTGTGCATTAATCACTGGTGTTGAAACAATCCTTGTCGATGACCCCAGTCTTAATGTGCGTTATGAGGCGTTAGGTGAGTTAACCACGTATCATACAAAAGACGAAATTTTCCAGCCTTTAAGAGTTGTGCTCGACAGTCGTGCGAGATTAACGCCAACACAGCAATTGTTTTCAATCCAAAGTCCTATTTTACTGGTTTCTGGTTGTAACTACCCTGAAAGTACCAAAGCTGCATTTCCCGATCACGTTTCATTTCTTCAGTTAGCGTGTGACTCGTCAGGCAGAATCCCATTGTTAGCTTTGCTAACATATTTAGGTCAGCATGCTAATTCAGTTTTAGTTGAAGCGGGGGCAACTTTAGCCGGTGCATTTGTCGCTCAAGGGCTCGTTGACGAGGTAGTGCTTTATCAAGCGCCTAAACTGCTAGGTAGCCATGGACGTAATATGTTGCAGTTACCTAATTACAGTACAATGGATCAAACGCCGGCACTGCAATTAATTGATGAACGTAATGTAGGACAAGATAAGCGTTATATCCTTAGATATAATCAACCGTATTAATGTGCGAGTTGTTCAGGCTAAAACCTGAGCAACAGCAAAGTTTAACAGCAAAAAGTGAGTCATTATGTTTACTGGAATAATCGAAGCCCTTGGTACATTACGTAAAATTGATCGTAAAGGTAACGATATCCGTTTAACGGTTGCCAGTGGTAAGTTGGATTTAACCGATGTAAAACTAGGAGACAGTATTGCAACCAATGGCGTGTGTTTGACCGTTGTTGAGCGTTTAGGTGATGGTTACGTTGCTGATATATCGGCAGAAACCGTTGACTTAACTGGCTTTAATCGTTACCAGGTCGGTCAAAAGGTTAACCTTGAGAAAGCGGTTACTGCAACCACTCGATTAGGTGGCCACATGGTAAGCGGGCACGTCGATGGCATTGCAAAAGTGGAGCAATGCGCTTACAGAGGCAAAGCACTTGAGTTTTGGTTATCGGTACCGGCCCAATTAAGTCGCTATATTGCTCATAAAGGCTCAATCACTATCGATGGTGTTAGCCTGACCGTGAATGAAGTTGATGGTGCTCGTTTTAGATTAACGATTGTGCCCCACACTGCAGGTGAAACCACGCTGGTGGATTTAAAAGTAGGTGATAGTGTCAATATCGAAGTCGATTTAATCGCGCGCTATTTAGAACGCTTAATGCAACCGGAAGCTAACCATGTGCAGCCTTCATCGGGCGTGACCATGGAGTTACTCGCTAAATCAGGCTTTTTACGTTAATCGCGACAGTAAAACAGCATTTGTACCCTATACATAATATGCAATACCAATAGATTTAATGCCTAAGCTTTAAATCAAACACTTACTAAATAAAGGTCTGACAATGGCGCTACATAGCATAGAAGAAATCATTGAAGATATTCGTCAAGGTAAGATGGTTATCTTGATGGATGATGAAGACAGAGAGAATGAAGGTGATCTGATCATGGCCGCTGATAAAGTGACGCCAGCAGCAATCAACTTCATGGCAACCTATGGCCGTGGGTTAATTTGCCAAACAATGACTAAAGAGCGTTGTCAGCAGCTTAATTTGCCTTTAATGGTTACCAATAATAATGCCCAGTTCTCGACTAACTTTACCGTATCAATTGAAGCGGCTACTGGAGTTACAACGGGTATTTCTGCTCATGACCGTGCAGTGACTGTTCAAGCTGCGGTTGCTAAAGACGCCAAAGCCTCTGATTTAGTACAACCTGGACATATTTTTCCGTTGATGGCACAAGAGGGCGGAGTATTAACTCGCGCTGGCCACACTGAAGCTGGTTGCGATTTAGCACGTTTAGCTGGCTGTGAGCCTTCAGGTGTGATTGTTGAAATTTTAAACGAAGATGGCACCATGGCGCGCCGTCCAGATTTAGAAATATTCAGTGAAAAACACGGGATTAAAATCGGTACTATTGCCGACTTAATTGAATATCGTAATACCAATGAAACCACGGTTGTGCGTGAAGCTCAGTGTAAATTACCGACTCGTTTTGGTGAGTTTACTATGGTGACCTTCAGAGACACTATTGATAATCAATTGCACTACGCCTTGATTAAAGATGCCGTAAAACCGAATTGTTTGGTACGTGTGCATTTACAAAATACCTTCAATGATTTACTGCATTCTGAGCGTGATCAAAAGCGCAGTTGGCCATTAGAAAAAGCCATGGAACGGATTGCCTTAGAAGGTGGTGTTTTAGTGTTACTGGGTAATGATGAACATACAAGTAACTTATTGGCCAAAGTAAAAGCGTTCGAAGCTGAAGACAATGGTCAATCTCCAGCGCCAGCTATGTGGCAAGGAACATCTCGTCGTGTTGGCGTAGGCTCGCAAATTCTGTCGAGTTTAGGTGTCAGTACTATGCGTTTACTTAGTTCGCCAAAACGTTATCACTCACTGTCTGGTTTTGGTTTAGAAGTGACTGATTATATAGCTGAATAATTTTGGCTTATGGTATATTTAACAAATTCATTAATTGCATAGCGCTCAGGGCTTTTGGCTGTGATATCATAACGCCTCTTTTTGCCCCGAGCCGGGTGCTTTAGCTAATTTAGGTAAGATAGAATGAACGTAGTTCAAGGTAATATCGAAGCGAAAAATGCCAAAGTGGCGATCGTAATATCGCGATTCAATAGCTTTTTAGTTGAAAGTCTGCTTGATGGTGCAATAGACACATTAAAGCGTTTCGGCCAGGTCAGTGACGACAATATTACTGTTGTTCGCGTACCTGGTGCAGTTGAATTACCTCTTGCAGCAAAGCGTGTTGCAGCAAGTGGAAAGTTTGACGGTATCATTGCATTAGGTGCTGTCATTCGTGGCGGTACACCTCATTTTGAATTTGTTGCTGGTGAATGTAACAAAGGTCTTGCACAAGTTGCATTAGAGTATGATCTTCCTGTTTCATTTGGTGTATTAACTACAGATACCATTGAGCAAGCTATTGAGCGCTCAGGTACTAAAGCAGGCAACAAAGGTGGCGAAGCAGCCCTTAGTTTGCTTGAAATGGTTAATGTACTGCAACAACTAGAACAACAGCTGTAATAGTAGGAAAAGTATGAAACCTTCAGAGCGCCGTAAGGCCCGCCGTTTAGCCGTTCAAGCCATTTATTCATGGCAGTTAAGTAAAAACAAAGTTGCTGACGTAGAACATGAGTTTTTAACTGAACAGAGCACTGACGGTGTTGATGTCGCTTATTTTCGTGAATTATTAACTGGTGTAGCATCAAAAACATCGCAAATTGATGAGCTGTTAAAGCCGCATCTTGATCGTAATTTTGAAGAAGTGTCACCAGTAGAAAAAGCCATTGTACGTTTGGCAACTTATGAGTTGACCTTCCGTAAGGATGTGCCGTTTAAAGTGGCGATTAACGAGGGTATCGAGTTAGCGAAAGCGTTTGGTGCTGAAGATAGTCACAAATTTGTCAACGGCTTGCTTGATAAGTTAGTGAAGCATAAGTAACACCAGAACGGTATCTTCGGATACCGTTTTCATTTGTTATTAATTGTTTCAAAATTAAGGTGGACGGTTTACCGTACCAGACTGAATGTGAAAGAATTCCAACTCATCGAACATTACTTCCGCAATAAAGGTCTAAAAAGGCGCGATGTTGAATTAAGCATCGGTGATGACTGTGCGTTAGTGAATCCTGCAGACAATAAATCGTTAGCGATTTCTTGTGATACTCTTGTTGAAAATATCCACTTTTTAGCTGATATTCCAGCTCATGCATTGGGATATAAATCGTTAGCGGTTAACCTTTCTGACCTCGCTGCCATGGGGGCTGAGCCATCCTGGTTTACTTTAGCTCTGACACTCCCCAATGTTGATCAACCTTGGTTAGCCCATTTTAGTGAAGGCCTTTTCGAAATTGCTGAATATTATGGTATTGCCTTAATCGGTGGCGATACAACCCGTGGACCTCGCAGTATCAGTATTACAATTAATGGCCAAGTTCCTAAAGGTACTGCATTAACTCGTGATGGTGCGAAAATAGGAGACTGGGTTTATGTGACCGGAACCTTAGGTGACTCAGCTCTAGGTCTTGATATCCTCAGAGGAATAAAAACGGTTAACATTGAAGATAAAGAATACCTGATTAATCGCCATTACTATCCAACTCCTCGTGTTTTAGCTGGTCAAGCTCTTCGTACACTCGCCACAAGTGCCATCGATCTATCGGATGGGTTAATGTCAGATATTGGGCATATATTAACGGCGTCAAAAGTCGGTGCCATCATCGATGTGAATCAAATTCCGTTATCAAACTCAATTAAAGCCAATCTCAGCCATGAAGATGCATTAAGTTATGCACTCACCGGTGGTGAAGATTATGAGTTATTGTTTACGGTTCCTGAGTCTCAACGAGGCGCAATCGATACCGCGTTAATTCATGCTGGTGTAAAATTTGTCAAAATTGGTCAAATCTGTGCGGGTGATAAATTAAAACTAGTAGAAAATGGGCTGGAGTTTAGCCCTATTTCACGTGGTTTTGTGCATTTTTAATTGAAGTCCTATGAAATTATTAACCCAAGATAAATTCGTAAAAAAGCTATCTTTAGCCCATCCCATACACTTTTTGGCATTAGGCTTTGGCAGCGGTAAAGCAGCAAAAGCACCGGGTACCTTTGGTACCTTAGCCGCGGTGCCATTGGTGCTGCTGATGCAACAATTAAGCTTAACCAATTACCTAATAATTACCTGTATTAGTATGCTTGCTGGATTCTATATTTGTGGCAAAGCAGCTAAGGACATGGGGGTACATGACCATGGTGCTATTGTATGGGATGAAGTGGTCGGGTTGATGATCACCATGATTGCAGCGCCTTTAGGTTTTATGTGGTTAGCACTTGGTTTTGTACTATTTCGCTTTTTTGATATCGTAAAACCATGGCCTATTCGCTGGCTCGATGCCAAAGTGCATGGCGGTTTTGGGATAATGATTGATGATGTATTAGCGGGTGTATTTTCGTTAATCGGTGTGCAGCTTGCGGTGTATTATCTATAACTGATTATCTATAACTGATTATCAATAACTGATTATCAATACCTGATTGTATGTAACTGATCATAATCAACGATTAGCAAAGAATTATAAATGCACTTATAAATCGCACCTAATACAAAAAAGAGCACATTTGTGCTCTTTTTTGTCGATAATACTTATATTAAATCAGTTGCAGCTACTTACTAGGATGATTTTTCGGTAAGTAGATTGGTCCGCAATTGCTCTAACTCTGTATTCATATTGGTTAAACGTTGTTTGTAATCTGTCCCATAAACAGTGCAATTAAATAGTTTGCCAATCGGATTGTAGCGTAACATCCATAATTGCTGAAAATAATTGTTGTTAGAACAATAATTTGGTTCTTTGAGCGTGTGCATCGAGGTAGTTGAAACCGGTTCCTTTACTAAGCTGACAATATACTCAGCCATGAGATTGTCACTGTCTGTTGGCTTAAGCAACGCATAGGCTAACCATTTCTCATAAAAAGCCACGCTATCAGACTGCACTTCAATTAACATTTGTTCTGTAACGTTATGGGCAAAAAGCCATTCTCCAGAAAATATCCGTTCAAAATCACTATCAGTTAATTCGAAAGATGTTTGCCAAGCTGTGACTTTGGTTGCAACAGCTGCATCAGTGGTTCTAGCTAAGGTGCTAGCTAAATTAAGCTGATATTTGATCATGTTAACGGCAATCATATGATTGAGTGTTGAGCGAGATGAGTGATAAACCATATTCCAAAAATGTGCATCTTTGTTTAAAAATGCCACTATAGCTTGTTGGTCAAGTTTGTTGTCAGATGTATCTACACTTATTATCGCAGCAAGCTGACGAACATCTCTTAACTTAAAAAGCAGACCCCAATGAGCTTGATTGTTTGGGGTTAAAGACTGTGGTTCTTCTTGCCAATAAGGCATATCTAATAATGTATTATATTGTTGTATATTGGCTTTATGAGCGCCAATGACATTTCTAATACTATCGCTATTATCGCTAATAAATTGACTGCACATTATCAAATCCGTTTGATAACAAGCTGTTTTAAAGTTGTCAGTTAACTCAACTTCTTGCTCGCTGAAGCTGATTAATGGTTTTTTATCATTTGTTTTATCGTCTCCTATTGTGCCTACGATAGTAATTGCATACTCATAGCCATTTTCGCTAGGGTCGATAGGTTGCTGTTTTAGCCAGTTTTCAACTAAAAGAGTGTTAGGTGACTTTGTTCTGTCTGTTGCATTAATGGCCACTAAACAGACAACGGTAAATACCAGTAAGCTACATATTAGCCCGACAAAAATACCCAAGCCCTTTATTACTTTCATCATTATGATTTATCCGTAAATCTATTTTAACTTTACGTTAACATATTGATTTGCTTTTTATAAGTGCATAACGATTATTGCAACAACTCACGGGCATTCGCCAAGGTGTTTTCGGTAATCACATCACCACCTAATAAGCGTGCAAGTTCATTCACCCGTTGATCTTTATCCAAGGTCTTCATGGTCGTTTCAGTGTTGCCAGCTTTATTAAATTTATTCACAAACATATGTTGATGGCCATTACCCGCAACTTGCGGCAAATGGGTGACACATAACACTTGAGTCGACTCACCAAGGCTACGTAACATACGACCGACTACCGAAGCTGTTGGTCCAGAAATACCCACATCAACTTCATCAAATATGAGTGTTGGAGTGGCGACTTTTTTAGCTGTGATCACTTGAATCCCTAATCCAATCCGCGATAACTCACCGCCAGAGGCGACTTTAGAGATAGGTTGCAAAGGTTGTCCAGGGTTAGTGGTAACCATAAATTCAATGCTATCGCAGCCATTAACTGAAATGTTGTCCGGATTATGATTAATCTGAATGGTAAATTTACCCTTGGGCATATTGAGCTCATGGATAGACTGGGTCACTAGCTTGTCTAATTCTTTGGCATAACGGCTACGACTCTGACTCAGTTTTTGTGCATTAGTTAAATAAGCTGTTCTGGTGGCTTCAAGCAGCTGTCTTATATCATCTAATTTAGTTTGGTCGTCCGCAAGTTCGGCCAATTCACTCATTAACGATTGATGATGTAGCGCCAGTTTATCAGCACTCACATGATGTTTGCGCGCCAATTGCATTGCGGTAGAAAGGCGTTTTTCTAAATAGGCAAAATGTTCTGGATCTAGTTCTAAACTGCTTAAATAACTTTCAATTTCGCTGGCACTTTCTTGTACTTGAATTAACGCATCGCTGATCATAGTGCTGATAGGAGCAAGGGATTCATCATATCCTTGAAGCGTATCAGCAATACTGGCCACTTTATTAAGCAGAGATTCTATATTGCCTTCATCACTTTCGGTCAATAAATGTAAACCTGCTTGGCAACGTTCAATTAAATCAGTGCCATTGGCTAAGCGTTTGTGTTCTTGTTCTATTTCATCAAATTCTTCCAAGCCTAAGTTGAACTCATTAAGCTCTTCTACTTGATATTGCAGTAACTGTTGACGCGAAATACGTTCGTGCTGAGCTTGCTCAAGATGCTTTAGTTCATTTTCCACTTGTTTGCAGCGTTGATAGCTAGCACTAACGCTATCGAGCAGTATTTTGTGGTTTGCATAGTGGTCGAGTAGGTTTAATTGATGTTCGCTTTTGAGCATTGCGTGATGAGCATGTTGGCCGTGAATACCAATTAATAGTTGGCCTATGGCCTTTAATTGCGCCACAGGCACAGGATTACCATTAATGTAGGCTCTTGAGCGGCCATCATTATTAATGGTTCGGCGTAATATGCACTCATCTTCAGCATCGAGATCGTTATCTTCAAGCCAGCGTTTGGCTAAAGGAACATCATGAAGGGTAAACCGTGCGCTCACCTCAGTTTTAGTGGCTCCAGGCCTGACGGTATTAGCATCGCTACGACTACCAAGACATAATCCAAGCGCATCGATCGCAATCGATTTACCTGCGCCCGTTTCGCCGGTAATGCTTGTCATACCGGCTTTAAAGTCGAGCTCTAAAAAACGCACGATAGCAAAATTGTTGATGCTGAGTTGGCAAAGCATAATGAATTCCTGTCAATGAAACTACCAAACCACTGTATTGATAAACAGTATATACTGATTTTATATACAGTAAAGTGGTTGAGGAATATTTATCGCTGACTATTTTATCATCTAGGTTTGATTGATCATTAAGCAATGGATTTTAAAAGTGTTTCTATTATCGGCAAACTGATAAAAGTGATTAATGTGCCATATAAAATGCCTTGGGCACTGACATTGGCGTTAATTTGGTAACGGTCGGCCAAAAGATACACACTTGCTGCAGTAGGTAATGCTGCCAAAATGACTCCCATCGTCAGTAATTCTTTTTCTACGCCGAACAGTTTGAGTAATCCAAAGGCGATTAAAGGTTGAATAATTAATTTGAGTAAATTGATCAAATTCAGCTCAGTAATCAAACCGATACCGAACATCTTTGTGCCAGATTGATGTCGTAATGCCTTGGCAAGTACCATCCCTATGGCAAACAGTGCACAAGGGCTCGAGGTATTTCCCACTTGATGCAGCATTAGCGCCAGACTATCCGGTAAGTTGACATGTAGCGCCGATAGACAAATGCCAATAACACTGCCAACTACAATCGGGTTTTTATACAGGGCATTAGCCATGATGACGATGGCATGTTCGGTTGATTGTTTATCACGGCTGGCTAGCTCAATTGATACTAAAGCAAAAGCAAACATGAACACCGACAACAAGCTGGCAATCGCTGCAGCGACTAACGCCATTTTATGGCCTGGGAATAATAAACTCAGCAATGGAATACCAATAAATGCCGTATTACCAAAGGTAGCGTTTAATGCGCGCATTGCGGCTACTGCCTGCTTCTTAGGTGTGCTTATTAGTGATACAACAATCACTAAGGCGTAAGTGATTATCATTGCTAGGCTAAACCCACCGATAAAGCCCCATTGAATAATGTCTTCAATACGAGTCTCAGCTAATACAATTAATAATATCGCGGGGAAAGCAATGTAGTAGACAAACTGATTGAGGATCAGATCTGTGTCTGCTGGCAGCAGTCGCATTTTTTGAACAATACTACCGAGCAGCATAATAATAAATACAGCGATTAGCGGGGTAAGAATACTGGACATCCCTCGCATTTCCTTAGCAAAATGATAATAAGATCACTTTACTGCTTTTTCATAGGCGGATGCAATTAGGCTAAAGTTAAACGAGTGATTATTTGTCAGCCTTTAAGGCTAAATTCGCGTTTGATATTTTCGGCGGGGGTAATATTCCAAGTTCAGAGAAAAAATGCACTTGCCTCCTTAATTCAAATAAAGAACCTACACGCTTCTGATGGCCAATGACTAATGTCCAATTGTCCGTTTTACCATTAGGGTTCGTGAAAGTGAAACCTTGATAAAAAATTTTTCTCATTGCGTTACACCTAATAAAAAGCCTGAATAATTTCAGGCTATATGACGTTCATTCGCAGTAACCGATCCGTGCTACAAGTTTGCGCTACAGGCTAATACCTATATTAGACACACCTTCTTCGATAATGTCTTTACGTAACCCTTTCACCAGTTCGCTGGTTATGTCTGGGTTGGCTTCGATAATATCGAGTAACATGCCTTGTAATTCTTTTTCTTGTTCCATTACTGGGTGAGAAAAAACAAACTCATCGAGTTCTTCATCCATTAATGATTCATCGCTAATAGCTTCAATATAATTGGCTACAGTGCTTGATGATAATTTACTGATGTTAGTGATATCTTCTTCAATTTTTCCATCTATTGCACCCATTAAGGTGGCGATGGCAACAGCTGCATCCATGGCGGGATAAGCGCCATAGGCTTCAAACTCGCTAGGATCTGGGGTGTTTTCATCGAGGCGCTGTAAATGCACATCAATATTGAATTTAAGCTTTTTGTCATATTGGCTTTGCCATAATAACTCAAGTGCAGTACTTAACACCTGCGGTTGGCCAAATTCACATACTTCAGAAAATAATTGATAATTTGGGAGCATTCTTTGGCACAGTGCGAGTGCAAAAAGCTGCTTCTGAGGTAACGACAATGCCTTTAGGCGTTTAAAAAAACCGGTTTTACTGGTCATTAGGAACATCCACTGATAGCTGGTTTATCACTTGATTTGCAGCTGATTCTACCTTAGTTAACTCATCAAGTAACTCTAGTATTTCAGGTTCTAGGTCATCGATGTCAATTTTATGCTTTAATCCTGACTCAATATCTCGACAAAGCTTTTGTGTTGTCGGTACGCCGCAATAACATGTAGCGCCATGCAGTTTATGTACTGCCTGTAATAATGTCTCTGCATCTCTGGCAATTAATGCTTTATCGATAGTTGCGGTTGTTTCAGGTAATGAATTAACCAACATCTTTAACATGTCTAAGGCTAAATCAGTTTTTTGGTTTGCTTGGGTTAAGCACAAATCCCAATTGAGCACATGAGTGTCAAAATGAGTGAATTGTGGCTTAATTATCCAACGGCTAATAACGCTTTTTAGTGACAGTTCATCAATCGGTTTAGGCAGGAAACCGTCCATACCGCTAGCCAAAATATTCTCACGCTCTTCGGCTATTGCGTGTGCTGTTACAGCAATAATCGGCGTATTACGGTTCAGAGATTCGGATCGTATTTGCTGGGTTGCGGTTATGCCATCGGTTCCTGGCATTTGAATATCCATGAGAATGAGATCAAACGCTTGTTTTTTAGCCTGTTTAATCGCATCGGCACCATTATTAACGGTCACTACATTATCGACTAATTCTTTTAGCAAAGTATCAATTAACTTTAGATTGGCCATGTTGTCGTCAACGGCTAATACTGATGCATTGATGCGATGTGTTACATCGATTTCTATCTGCTTAGGTAAACTCACAAAATTTGAAGGCACTGGTGGATATATTAAATGATGCGCTAGGGTAAAGTCGCTCACAGGAGTGCTGAGTAACACATCTGCATTGATTTTTAGCACATTGATTATCATGTCTTGGTCTAAACAGTCATGCAATAAAATAAGACAGTCGGTATGTTGTCTTGCTTGTTGTAACAAATGGATAAAGGAAACATTGTCTATAAAACCATGGCAGCTCATGATGATGTAATCAAATTTGCTGTTTTTAGTCTGTAAAACAGAAGTGAGATTTTCTAGATTAGCAACATTAGTGATGATTAATTGCCACGATACTAAGCGGCGATTTAATGTATCGCGGGTTAATTCCCGTGGTTCATATAATAAGACTGATTTGTGCTGCAACGCATCAACCGGCAACACTTCGCCAATTTCAAATTGACTGATCCCAAGCGGCAGAATAAACCAGAAATTTGAGCCTTTATTAGGGGCAGAGGTGAAACCTATCTGGCCACCCATTTGATTGATTAAGCGTTTAGTAATCACTAAGCCCAATCCTGTGCCACCAAAGCGGCGTGAAATAGATGAGTCGGCTTGACCAAATGCTTGGAATAAATACTCTTGTTGGCTCTCATCGATACCAATACCAGTATCAATAACTTCGCAGCGAAGGGTCATGTTATCTTCGTCCTGACCCACTAAGTGTATTTTCAGTATCACACTGCCTTTGTCAGTAAATTTGATAGCGTTACCGACTAAGTTAGTAATAATCTGGCTGACTCTCATCGCGTCGCCACTGACACTTTCTGGTACATTAGCATCAATGTCGATGACCAGTTCTAGTCCTTTCTCTTGCGCACTACCGGCAATAATAGTCAGGGTTTCAGTCAACGTTTCTCGCAGTGCAAAAGGCATTTTTTCTAATATCATTTTACCGGCTTCCAGTTTAGAGAAGTCGAGAATATCGTTAATAATACCCAGTAGATTACTCGCACTGCGTTCAATGGTTTTTATGTAGTCGAGCTGGCTAGTATGCAGTGGTGTTTTTAATAACTGTCGTGCAAACCCGATGACACCATTGAGAGGTGTTCGTAACTCGTGCGACATGTTGGCTAAGAATTCTGATTTAATCCGACTCGCTTCAAGCGCGCGTTTTTTGGCAATATCGAGCTCAACGTTTTGAATTTCAATCTGCTCGAGGGTTTCGCGTAAATCAGAGGTTGCTTGATCAATATTTTGCTGCATTTCATCGTGGTATTCCGACAATGAGCCAGCCATTGCGTTGATCCCTCGTTTAAGCAGATCCAGTTCACCAATCAAGTTGCCTTCAAGACGAGTATCGAGTTTACCTTCACGAATTTTAGCTACCACTCGTACCATTTCGGTAATGGGATAGTTTACGTGTTTGACTAAGCGGAAGGTAAAAAATAGGTTAAATTGCACACCGATTAATACGATAATAAACGCAGCTATAGCCGCTCGATGTTGTTCGAGTAGGGCATTCTCTTTATTTAGTAATACTGATATGTAGCCTAAAATTTGCTCTTGTTGATTATTGTAAATAGGCGTAAAAACGCCATTGGCAGAGGTGTTATTATTGATATCACCGTTACTTTGACGATTTATACTGGCAACATGTTTTTTTTCTAACCCAGTATGGGATATTATTGGCACACGAATGACTAAGGTATCGCCAATCGTTTCATGTTCTGTACCGATTAAGTTTGCCAGCGTTTGTTTGTAACGCATCGTTTCAAAATCTTTGTGGTAGTGCGAAGTGACAAAAAGTTGGTTTTCGGCATCAAAAACAGCAATAGATAGAATAAGGGATGCATTGTTTATCTGTGAGGCGGCGAGTAAAAGTTTAGTTGATTCACGGTCTTGAGTGATAATGCCAAATTCACTGGCAATGGCTAATGGCTCAACAATGTTGCTGCCTTTTTCAATTAAGGTTTGTTCCAATTCGTAAAAGCGGTTTATCGTGAAATAACTTCCAAGTAGAATACCCACTACAATCGTGGGCGCTAACGCAAGTACCAGAACCCATGAGCGTAGGCTGTATTTGGTCATATTGTTGGCACTTTTCATGGCTGTTAGGTATATCCCTGTTACTAAATCGCTGTTATTCCGTCTAGACTGCCAGATATGGCGCACTCTTGACTAGTTTTTTATTCAATACCTGAGGCCGAAATGGCACAATTTTTTCAAGCAAAACCGAACAAATCTAAGCAATTATCAGCAAAGTTAAGCCTCAGTGTCACTCAACTTGACCATTTAGGTGCAGGCATAGCGCAACATCAAGGCAAAATCGTGTTTATTCCGGGAGTATTACCGGGAGAGACCGCTACGGTGCAATTTGTCGAACAAAAGAAAAGCTACGCTAAAGCCAAATTAATCACGATTGAGTCAGCATCGACTAATCGAATCAAACCCCATTGTCCACATTATCAACAATGTGGCGGCTGTGATTTACAGCACATGGACACCAATGCGCAACGTGAACATAAGCAAACTGCTTTGGTTGACCTTATCAGCAAGCTGTCGAGTGCTAAAACCATTGAAGCCGATATTGTCGCAGATCCTATAATAGGTGATGCATGGCATTATCGTCGACGAGCAAGATTGGCCACAGTCTTTGATAAAAATACTCAGCGGTTACAACTTGGGTTTCGCGCCGGAAATAGCAATAAAATTGTTTCCATTCAGCAGTGTCCAGTGTTGTCTGAGTCATTGTCCGCTCTGATTACTCCGTTAGCGGCTAATTTAAATCAACTCAAAGCTAAGGCGAGTTTAGGGCATGTTGAACTCACCCAAGCAGATAACGGTAATTTTGCAGTACTAAGAGTGACTAAAGTGTTGCCAGCATCTGATATTCGTTGGTTAACGGGTTTTGCTGAAAAATATCAACTAAACATGTTGTTGCAAGATGATGCAGGCCAATTAACTCAACTGTTTCCGTTGTTAGCAGCTGATGATGAAGCTGTAACGTTACCTTATTACCATCTTGCACAGGAGGCTGTTCGTTGTTCATTCACTCCTGGTAATTTTGTTCAGGTTAATGGTGCTATTAATCAGGCCATGGTCGATCAAGCCATCGAATGGTTAGACCCTCAACCTGGTGAACGTATTTTAGATCTATTCTGTGGTGTGGGTAATTTCAGTTTACCGTTGGCATTAAAAGCTGCTGAGGTCATTGGTGTTGAAGGCGTGCCTGAAATGGTGCAACAAGCCAAGCAAAATGCTATCGACAACCATTTGGATAATGTGACTTTCTATCATGCAGATTTAAGTGCTGATCTATCGTCGCAAACATGGTTAGGCAAAATTGATAAACTATTGCTTGATCCTGCTCGAGCTGGCGCTTTTGAAAGTCTACAATGGTTACAGAAAATGCAACCTAAAAAAGTGGTCTATGTTTCATGTAATCCGGCAAGTTTAGCGCGTGACAGTAGTGTATTATTAGCGAATGGTTATCGTATTGCCCAAGTGGGATTAGTCGATATGTTTCCACAGACACATCATATTGAAGCCATGGTGTTATTTGAATTAAATATTTAAACAACGATTTTTAGCCTCTAACATTAGTTATGCTAAAAAATTGGCTAACTGAACGCTATTGAATTGACAAAAGATTATAGCGCTTCAAGATAGGCTGTTCAGTTATTGTTAACACCATTTATGCACACTATGCCATGTGCATATGGTTGGATGTCAGTCGGTCATGCGGCTAAGGAAGGGTTCATGGTATCTGTTCGCGAAGCACATTTTAATACGCAAGCATTCCAATTAGATGAGTGGGTCGCTCGGTATCTCGACGACAAAGATGATGCTCAGAAGTTATTGGTGTTGATCCAGCAAGTTGAGGCCTTACCGGTTAAAAACAAACTGGTTCATACTGAGCTGCTTGCGCGCGCTCGCGAAATGATCGAAATCTTAGCGCCGCTGAATATGGACATCGAAACGCTACAAGCCGCAGTCTTATTTTTGTTATTCGATGCGGGCGTTCTCAACGAAGAGCAAATCCTAGAGCAATACGGTGAAAACCTTGCAAGGTTAGTTGCCAGCGTTGTGACCATGAATGCCATTGGCGCATTAAAAGTCAGTCAAAACTCGCGCGATGCCGAACCACAAATCGATAATATCCGAAAAATGTTATTGGCCATGGTTGAAGATGTTCGCGCCGTTGTGATCAAATTAGCCGAACGAGTATGTTTACTGCGCGCGGTAAAAAATGCCGATGAAGAAACTCGGGTGTTATTAGCTCGTGAAATTGCTGATATTTATGCGCCACTCGCTAACCGTTTGGGTATTGGCCAATTAAAGTGGGAACTCGAAGATATTTCTTTTCGCTACTTGCATCCAACCGTTTATAAAGACATTGCTAAACAGCTTGATGGTAAGCGTGTCGACCGAGAAGTGTTTATCGACAAGTTTGTCACCCAGTTACAGCAGCGTTTAGATAGCGATGATATTCGCGCCAAAGTTTACGGTAGACCAAAACACATCTACAGTATTTGGCGAAAAATGAAGGGCAAAGACCTCAAGTTTGATGAGCTTTTTGACGTTCGTGCAGTACGTATTGTCACCGAAAGATTACAAGATTGCTATGGCGCGTTAGGGGTTGTGCACGACCTTTGGCACCATATTCCGCGTGAGTTTGACGATTACGTAGCAAATCCAAAACCGAACGGCTATCAATCTATTCATACTGTGGTTGTTGGCCCTGAAGGCAAAACTGTCGAAATTCAAATTCGTACCGAGGCGATGCATCAAGATTCTGAACTTGGGGTCGCCGCGCATTGGAAATACAAAGAAGGTGCCAGTAATACCAAACAAACGGGTTACGAAGAAAAAATTAATTGGCTGCGTAAAATTTTACAGTGGCAAGAAGATGTCGCTGAAAGTGGTAATTTGGTTGACGAAGTCCGTAGCCAAGTATTTGAAGACCGAGTCTATGTATTTACCCCAAGTGGTGAAGTCGTTGACTTACCTTTAGGCTCAACTGTGCTCGATTTTGCTTATTATATTCACTCTCAAGTGGGTCATAAATGTATTGGTGCAAAAGTCGACGGCCGTATTGTGCCATTCACTTACCAAGTTGAAACGGGTGAGCGCATTGAGATTATCACTTCAAAAACGCCTAACCCAAAACGTGACTGGCTTAATCTTAATTTAGGCTATATCAAGTCGTCTCGTTCACGCTCAAAAATTCAACATTGGTTTAAGCAACAAGACCGCGATAAAAATATTGCCGCGGGTAAAGAGATGCTTGAGTCTGAATTAGCCCGAGTGGGTCTTAAAGTTAAAGATGCTGCCGTGGCGGTAGAGCGTTTTAATTTAAACTCTATGGATGACATGCTGGCGGCCATCGGTGGCGGCGATTTACGCTTAAACCAAGTGGTTAACTTTACCGATACCAAAATTCGCAAAGTAGAAGATACTGACGAAAACTTACTCGAAGACATTATAAAGAAAGCGTCGCATAAGCCTAAAAAGTCGAGTAAAGGCCAAGTTGAAGTTAATGGCGTCGGTAATTTAATGAGTCACATTGCGCGTTGTTGCCAACCCGTTCCCGGAGATGAAATATTTGGTTATATTACTATGGGGCGGGGAATTTCTGTGCACCGTAGTGATTGCGAACAAGTGAAAGAATTAATGCGTGCCCACCCAGAACGCAGTGTCGATGTGATTTGGGGTGAGAACTATTCTGGTGGTTATCGTATTCGCGTTAGAGTACTTGCCCATGATCGCAGTGGCTTATTACGAGATTTAACCACAGTGCTAGCGGCAGAAAAATCTAATGTGATGGCCATGAGTTCATCTTCTGATGTCAAAAGCCAAACCGCTACCGTAGAGCTTGAACTTGAATTGTATAATTTAGATGGTTTATCACGGATTCTCGGTAAACTGTCGCTCGTTGATGGTGTGATTGAGTCGCGTCGACTATAACGTAATTAACATCATGGACTTATCGAGAAGGCATCTACTTGTTAGGTGCCTTTTTCATTAGATTTTATGTTTACAATAGAGGACCTTTTTGTGGCAGATATTCAATCGTTACTGACCATCATGCAGCAATTGCGTAACCCCGAGTCTGGTTGCCCTTGGGATCGAGCGCAAGATTTTGCCAGTATTGTGCCCTTTACCTTAGAAGAAGCTTATGAAGTTGTTGATACTATTGAGCGACAAGCGTGGGAAGAGTTACCTGATGAACTGGGCGACTTACTGTTTCAGATAGTGTTTTATTGCCAATTAGGACAAGAGCAAGGTAAGTTTGATTTTTCTACGGTAGTGACACGTATTAGCGATAAGCTTATTCGCCGTCATCCACATGTATTTGTTCAGTCAGAAAACAACGTTGCAGTTGCCATTACCAATACTCACGATTTAAGCCAAGCGTGGGATACGTTAAAGGCCAATGAACGTCAGCAAAAAAAAATGCACTCAGCATTAGATGATATTCCTCAAGTCTTACCCGCGTTATCTCGAGCTCGAAAAATTCAACATCGAGTGGCTAAAGTTGGCTTTGATTGGGCCGAGCTTGAGCCTGTTGTCGCCAAAATACATGAAGAAATCGATGAAGTGCTGGTAGAAGTTAATTTACGACATCAAGACCCTGATTTTTATCAGCCGAGAATTGTTGATGAAATGGGCGATTTATTGTTTGCTGTTGTGAATCTTGCTCGCCATTTAAACGTTGATCCTGAACAAGCATTACGTCAAGCCAATCATAAATTTGAACGTAGATTTAGAGGGGTTGAGCAATGTGTAGACAATAGTGGAAAACCGATACAACAGCATAGCCTGGAAGAATTAGACCACTACTGGAATGTGGTAAAACAACACGAAAACATAAATTAAGCTAAAATTTGCGCGTTTAAGTTTGTCGAAACGAGGTGGCTTTGCTATAATATCGCCCCGTCCTAGTGCTTTCTTACAAGCACGTTTTTTCCAACACATTTTCTCAGGTTCAGCATGACTACAAGGTATATCTTCGTTACTGGTGGCGTTGTTTCATCACTAGGTAAAGGCATTGCAGCAGCTTCGCTCGCGGCAATTTTAGAGGCGCGTGGCCTCAATGTAACCATTATGAAACTTGACCCCTATATTAACGTCGATCCGGGTACCATGAGCCCCACTCAGCACGGTGAAGTTTTCGTGACTGAAGATGGTGCTGAAACCGATCTCGATTTAGGTCATTACGAACGTTTCATTCGCACCAAAATGAATCGTCGCAATAACTTTACTACTGGTCGTATTTACGAAGAAGTGATTAGTAAAGAACGTCGTGGTGATTATTTAGGCGCAACCATTCAAGTTATTCCACACATTACTAACGCGATTAAAGAAAAAGTGTTAGCAGGTGGCGAAGGCCATGATGTGGCGATTGTCGAAATCGGTGGCACGGTGGGTGATATTGAATCATTACCGTTTCTTGAGTCTATTCGTCAATTAGGTTCTGAGTTAGGACGCGAACGTACACTGTTTATGCATTTAACCTTAGTGCCATTCTTAGGCGCAGCGGGTGAAATTAAAACTAAACCGACTCAACACTCTGTTAAAGAGTTGCGTTCTATTGGTATTGCGCCGGATGTATTGGTTTGTCGTGGCGACCGTGCAATTCCTGCCAATGAAAAAGCCAAAATTTCGTTATTTTGTAACGTTGAAGAACGTGCGGTTATTTCCTTAAAAGACGTTGATAGCATCTACAAGATTCCAGCGTTATTACGCTCTCAAGGATTAGATGATCTAGTCATCAAACGTTTTAATTTAGCGTGTAACGAAGCTGATTTGTCTGAGTGGGAAAATGTTATTTACCAAGAAGCCAATCCAAATGGTGAAGTCACTATTGGTATGGTAGGTAAGTACATTGAACTGCCAGACGCATACAAGTCTGTGAATGAAGCATTAAAGCATGCTGGCTTAAAAAACCGTGTTACGGTGCACATTAAGTACATTGATTCACAAACAGTCGAAGCGAAAGGCGAAGAAGTGTTGCAAGGCCTAGACGGTATTTTGGTACCAGGCGGTTTTGGTGAGCGTGGTGTAGAAGGCAAGATTTTCGCTGCCAAATTTGCCCGTGAAAACAAGCTTCCATATTTTGGCATCTGCTTAGGTATGCAAGTAGCGATAATTGAATTTGCACGTCATGTTGCAGGTTTGGAAGGTGCGCACTCAACTGAGTTTAATCCACAAACGCCTTATCCAGTTGTGGGACTCATTACTGAGTGGATTAATGAAGAAGGGGATGTTGAAACGCGTCATGAGTCTTCAGATTTAGGTGGCACGATGCGTTTAGGCGCTCAGTTATGTCATTTAAAAGAAGGCACTAAAGCAGCAATAGCCTATAATTCTGCAACGTGTGTTGAACGTCATCGTCATCGTTACGAAGTGAATAACAACTACATTGATCGTCTAGAAAAAGCCGGCTTAGTGTTTAGTGGTTTGTCATCTGATCGTAAACTGATTGAGATGATTGAATTGCCAGATCATCCATGGTTTGTTGCGAGTCAATTCCACCCGGAGTTCACCTCAACCCCACGTGACGGTCATGCATTATTTGAAGGCTTCATCGCCGCTTCTTATGCGTATCAAAAACGCGATATCGATTAATGAA
>NZ_JACJFI010000240.1 GCF_014164505.1 Shewanella sp. SG41-4
GGTTCCAACAGTTTAATCAATCTAATAATCAAACCCACAGTTAAGGATACGCTGCACCAATGTATCAACTAATGTGTATTATATTATCGGTTTTATTAAGCCTTATCAGCATTTGTGCTCAAGCGGAGACAAGCAAACTGATCGCTACTGGCGGCGCGACAACTATTGAAGGCAGTGCTGGAGGGGGAATTGTGCCTTGGGCGGTAATTAATGGCTATGCCAGTTCAGACCAATGGTCTTTCACCGCGATGAACACTGCCGTCTATGTTGACGATTTCAGCTTACATTCTATTGGCGCATCCTTAAGCATTGATAACCGCTTTGAACTCAGTATTGCCAAGCAAACTTTTGATCTAGACACTCTAGGTGGCAAATTGGGTCAAGATATTATTGGGGTAAAGTACAAACTGGCCGGTGAAGTGTTATATACCGCCATGCCACAAATTAGCTTAGGGCTACAATATAAACGTGTTGATGATTTTGCGTTACCACAAGCTGTAGGGGCAAGGGATGACTCGGGAGTTGATATCTATTTAGCTGCCAGTAAAGTCTATTTTGATGCCATTGCAGGGCGTAATCTGGTGACAAACTTAACCCTTAGAGCAACTAAAGCAAACCAAACTGGCTTGCTTGGTTTTGGTACTGCTACAAACAACGATTATCAACTACAAGCTGAAGCTTCTATCGCCGTGTTATTAACTGATAACATTGCACTGGGTTATGAATATAAACAAAAGCCTGATCAACTTGGTTTTGCAGAAGAAAATGATTGGCAGGATATTTTTATGGCTTGGTTTGTCAATAAACACTTTTCTGTTGTGGGCGCTTATGTTGATTTAGGTAGCATTGCAGGATTTGAGCAACAACAAGGGTGGTATTTATCTGTAGAGGGAACGCTGTAATGATTAATATTGTTAAACATCATATAGTGGTCATTAGCGCGGTGTTATTACTGTCTGCTGCCTGTGCAAGCCAACCAACGACCCTTTACCAGCAGCTCGGCGGGGATAAAGGCGTCAGTATGATTACCGATGATTTTCTAGCCAATCTATCCCAAGACAACCGCATGTTGTTTCATTTTGAACAAACCGATATTCAAATTTTTCGCCAACGGCTTATTGATCATTTATGTGTAGTGAGTGACGGCGAATGCGTGTACGAAGGTGCATCTATGTTTGATGCGCATATTGGATTGCACATCACCCAAGCTGACTTTGATGCAGTTGTCGGTCATTTAATAGAAGCACTTAAACAACAGCATATTCCACTCGCAACCCGCAATGCATTGCTTGCTAAGTTAGCACCCATGTATCCAGAAATTATCGAGCATTAGGCGTGATAAAACGGCTTATATTGCTAATAACCGCTTAGTAAAATGGGCTTGGATCAACATCGAGAGAGCCTGGTGATACGCCGCGCTCAATATGTAATTCTGATTTAAGTAAATCAACCATCGTCACTTCAGTGTAGCGCTTATACTTAATCGAATAAAAACACTTCACAATAGGGTTCAATGCATCACGTCCCTTAGAGTCCCATACAATTCCCACTCGCTCATCCGATAATTGAACTAACGAACCAACAGGATAAATCCCTACACAGCGAATGAACTCGTATACGAGTGCTTGATCAAGATGAAATGGCGTCAAGCTCATCAAAATTTTAAATGCTGCCGCCGGACTCATGGCTTCTTTGTAGCAACGCGAAGCGGTTAATGCATCAAAAATATCAACAATACAGCTCATACGTCCGTGTTGAGGAATTTGTTCGTCTTTTAAACCATTAGGGTAACCGCGGCCATCGAGTTTTTCATGGTGCATTAAGCACACATCTTTACTCACTTGTGATAAGCCTTGTGTTTCATTCATAATTTCAATTGCATACACTTGATGCAATTTCATGTGTTCAAATTCTTCTGGGGTTAACTTACCTGGTTTGTGCAATATTTCATTATCGACTTGAATTTTGCCAATATCATGTAAAATACCGCCCACCGCCATCTGCTTAAGCAGCTCGCGATCAAGATTAAGATGCTTACCAAAAGTCACCAATAAAAAGGCAACATTAATAGAATGTTCAAGTAAATAAGCATCTTTGGTTCGCAGTGCAGAAATACACTTAAATGCATCCGCATCGTCCATAACAGACTCAATCATTTTGTCGGCGACATCTTCAAATTGACTGACTTCGATGGCTTTACCGCTGAAGGTTTCAGACATTACTTTTTGAATTAAGCCTTTAGCTTCAGTAAGTAGCTTTTTAGCCTGCGCTTGCTGACTATCACGGGTTACCGTCGCTTTACGTACCAATAGACTGCTAACAGAGCTCGATTTACCCGCTGTTTTTAACCCACAAGTATCTGAAGATCGATCAATATCAACCCACACAAGCAGAATGTTGTTTTTTTTCAGCTTTAAAATTGCATCACGATGTTTGATTTGTCCAGGATTGCGAATAGCCACCTTGCTTTGCTGATGATCTATTGCCGTCACAAACATACCGATGGCAAGTTTATCAATGGGCATTTTAATGACATTGCTTGATTCAACAGAATCATTCATTGTGACAATTACTCCGAAAGAGAACTTTAAAAAAGAGATCTAGCTCACATACAACTAGCGATATTTTGAACTATTTTGCACGGATCTACTACTTTTATTACCGGAACATTACTGTGTGGCCACATTCTGGTTCACTATTTTGGTAAAAAACTCAATGATTAATTATCAAACTGGTGTTGATGATCTGGAGTAACTTACTACCTCATCATTTTGCAGTATAATGATACCTGTAAAGAGTAAGCTATATTAGCAATTCAGATCACACGCTTTCATCTTGCCAATTGACACTATTTAATCGGTTTATTAACGTTAACTCTTATGTTGTTATACGAGAGGTATAGATTGGCAGGCCACTTTTTTTCACCACAATTTAGCGAGTTAATCACAAAGCTCGAACAACTTCGCAATGTGTCGATCTGTGAACCTATCGTTCAGCTCTCTGTTGAAGCTCCAGCGCTGCCATTAATCTCTTGGTTAAGCGCACAAACCTTATACCCAAAAATCTACTGGCACGGCCGCGATAGAAACGAAGATGTTGCCGCTATAGGCTCGTGCAAGGCGTTTTATTTTGCAGACCAAGTTGACGACAATGCCCTAGCACAAATTTATCAACAGCAACGCAATAAAACCAATCATCAAGATGTTCGCTATTATGGCGGTTTAGCGTTTGATCGCACGGTAGAATGTTGGCCTGAATTTGGTCGTGCGCACTTTATATTACCCCGAATAGAATTACGCCGTAATGGTAACCACGTTAGAATATTGGTGAATCTTAACTTTGAAAATGGTGCGCCGGAAGACGAAATACAATCTGCATTAAATGCTATCGCAATGGTGCAAAAGCCACGCCCCTTGTCGCCGCCGAACAAACTCACATTAATGGGTCGAAGCGATTTACCTAATTTTTCACGTTGGAAAGAATTAGTTGAACAAGTCACTCAAGCTAATTTTATTAGCTCAACACCTAAAGTCGTCTTATCACGTCACAGCCAAATTGATGTAGATGATAATATTGACCCGTGGACCTTACTCGCGTGCTGGCAGGGCCGTAATCCGAATAGTTTTCAATTTGGATTTCAATTTAGCCCTGAACGCGCATTTATTTCCTGCTCACCAGAACGGTTATATTTACGCCGCCAACAGGAATTATTTACCGAAGCGTTAGCCGGAACAACCGTTCGAGGACTCAATCAAGAAGAAGATAACGTACTGGCACAAGCATTATTAGATGACATTAAAAATAGCCACGAAAATCAACTAGTCAGAAAGCATATTGTCGATGTGCTCACTCCTTTAAGCCAATATGTCGGTGCTGATGAGCAACCTAAAATTTTTAAACTTAATCATATTCAACACTTGCACCGCGCTATCCGGGCGCAGTTAAAACCCGGTATCAGTGATTTTGAATTGTTACGGGCACTGCACCCCACTCCCGCCGTAGGAGGATTACCACGCGAGGCAGCACTGAACTTTATTCGCCAGCGAGAAGGTTATGCTAGAGGTTGGTATGCTGGAGCTTGTGGATATTTAAATCATAATGAATCAGAATTCTCTGTCGCAATTAGAAGTGCTCTGATAGAGCCGAGAAGAATCAATTTATTTGCCGGTGCCGGCATTGTTGCAGGCTCCGATCCTGAGGCTGAATGGCAAGAACTGGAAAACAAACTAGCCACGGTATTGTCTATTTTAATCGACTTTTAATCTTTTTCTACAAACTTAAAACAATATTGTTATCCTCGACGAAATCTTTCGCTTGTGTAAAACACATGCTATTATCCCGCCCCCGCGTTTGCAAGCACCTTGGTATGGCCTTGAATATAGGCTAACTAATGAGTGTGTATAACGTAAACTCGGTCAATAAACTAAAATAATAATATCTCTATAACAGACATTAGCTTATCTGTTTAACGGCAGCTAAAAAGCCTCGTTAGCATACGCAATTACTGTTAACCAAATTAATAGCGGGTTCCCTCACCCCGCGCTAACCCAATTAAAAAGGCCACAATATGTTGACGTTAACCCAGGCGAAATATCGCCGAGCACTGATGCTATTAGTCAGTTTTCATATCTTAATTATTTGCGCAAGTAACTACCTTGTTCAACTGCCATTTCAGCTGTTTAGCTACCACACGACTTGGGGTGCTTTTAGCTTTCCATTTGTATACCTAGCTACCGATTTAACCGTAAGGGTTTTTGGTCAACAAGCCGCTAGAGGCATTATTCTCAAAGCCATGATACCGGCACTTGTAGTGTCGTATTTAGTCGGCGTATTGTTTCATCAAGGTCAATTACAAGCATTTAGCGCCTTAGCAGAGTGGAATAGTTTTGTATTTCGTATCGCCTTTGCCAGCTTTGTGGCTTACTTAATTGGCCAGCTCATGGATATCACTGTCTTTGCAAAATTACGCCAGGCCAAAGCTTGGTGGGTTGCACCTGCTGCATCAACATTAATTGGTAACTTAGTTGATACCTTAGTGTTTTTCAGTGTAGCGTTTTATGCCTCAAACGATGCGTTTATGGCAACACACTGGCCAGAAATAGCCACGGTGGATTACGCTTTTAAGCTGATAGTGAGCCTAGGTTTGTTTTTACCCGCATATGGTGTGTTACTCAAAATCCTGCAAGACAAAATTTTACTTAATGGCGGCAGCGATAGTGACAACGTTATTATCCAAGCATCCAAATAATCATCATTATTAATTGCGTAAACGTTTGATTTAGAATAGTTAGTGCAAGTAATTGGTTAATGTAAATAATTGGTGATGTAAATAATTGGTGATGTAAAAGTGGTTAATCAATAAAAGCGTACCGTCGGCTTCATCAGTCATGCCGACGGTACGCTCTATTCATTCAGCGTTTTCGACCATTGTGATGCCCAACCTGAATGCATGAGATTTCCATTTTAGGACTCATATAAATTGAAGCTGTAAATTAAAACGGGTTTAAACAAAACTTCGCTCTATATATCCCCGCGCTAGCTTTAGTAAGGTTAATAGCTGTAGTAAACCAGCACAAACCCATTCCTCTCTACGCTAAACAACACCTAAATCTAAATGAAATAGCTTTATTCCATAAACTCATCTAAATAGAATGATAAAAAACCAATCGACTAAGAATATTTATTATATTAATTAATGGCTAATGCAATATTTTTAATAAGTTGAATATAAAAATGAAATTTATGATGATAAACACTTGCAAATACAAATGAGAATGATTATTATTAACTTGCGTTCCAAAACTCGGTTTACTAAATAGAGACTTCATCACCTTTAATTAGTCTGCAGAGTTCGCAAGCACGACATTGCTCACACACTCTTTGTGGCCGGGTTAATCACCCGGCTTTTTTTTGCCTGTTTTTTATTATTTC
>NZ_JACJFI010000241.1 GCF_014164505.1 Shewanella sp. SG41-4
CTCGTGATGTTGCTGAACGTGGTAGAACAATGGAATCGGTTATTTCACAATATAAACGAACCGTACGCCCGATGTTTTTACAGTTTATTGAACCGTCAAAACAATATGCCGATATTATCGTTCCCCGGGGCGGTAAAAACCGTATCGCAACTGATATTTTAAAAGCTAGAATTCAGCATTTATTGGCGAAGTAGCCTTATCTAAAAGAGAGTGCAGCATGCGTTTAACCGATATAGAAATTGAGCAATGTTTAGATAATGGCACCATTATTATCGATCCTCGTCCTGGTATTGAAGCCATTTCGGGAGTGAGCGTGGATGTACGTTTAGGCAGCCAATTTCGTGTATTTAAAGACCATACTGCACCTTACATCGATTTAAGTGGTCCTAGTGCAGAAATGCAAATAGCACTTGATCGGATTATGAGCGACAAAATTGAAATTGCTGATGATCAAGCTTTTTTCCTTCATCCTGGAGAATTAGCATTAGCCGTTACCTATGAAAGTGTAACCTTACCTGCAGATATTGTGGGTTGGTTAGATGGTCGCTCATCACTTGCTCGTTTAGGATTAATGGTACATGCAACCGCGCATCGCATTGATCCCGGTTGGCAAGGTAAAATTGTACTTGAGTTCTTTAACAGTGGTAAATTGCCGTTGGCTCTTCGCCCCGGCATGACCATTGGTGCGCTAAATTTCGAGCGTTTAAGTTCTGCAGTTGCCCGCCCATATAACACCCGTAAAAGCTCGAAGTACAAAGATCAACAAGAGGCCGTCGCAAGCCGGATCAGCCAGGATAAATAATGGCACCGGTTTGGGTTAATCACGTTGAAAACGGACTAATCAGTCCATTTGATCGTGGTGTCGCTTATGGTGATGGTGTGTTTGCAACAATGCACACAGCATCAACTGATAAGTCCGCAGGGATCCTATTCCTTGACGGGCATATTTCTCGTTTGCAGCAAAGCTGTGAGCGTTTAGGTATTCAGTGGCATCCAAGTGACTCTTTAATACAACAGTTGACTCATCTCGCCAAACAATACCCACAACATTGCATTAAGCTATTGCTAACTCGTGGGGTCGGTGGACGCGGTTATCAAGCTCCTCTGAGTGCAAACGTTACAGAAGTTGTGTCAGTGCATCCCATTCCAGAGCATTACCTTGACTGGCAGCAAAGTGGTATTTCGCTGGCATCATCACCTATAAGTCTTGGAAGACAACCACTTCTAGCAGGGATAAAACATCTTAATCGATTGGAACAGGTGCTTATAAAGTCACAGCCTTTGCCTAGTGCTCATCAAGATTGGTTAGTGTTTGACTGTGATGGTAATGTGATAGAGTCATCCATGGCCAATATTTTTGTGGTCAATAATGGTCGCATTTTTACCCCAGCAATAACGCATGCAGGCGTGAGTGGTGTGATGCGTGAGACATTAATTGATACTCTGCTCAGCCAAGGGATAGCTGTTATGGCCGCACAACTCACACTTGGTGATATTCAGGCAGCGGACAATATATTTATAACAAACAGTTTATTTGGCATTATTGATGTAATTGCCATTGACGATTTTCAATTTAGCCGTTGGACGCAAACATCGCGATTCAGGCACATTTTGAGTGTGAATTTATCATCATGATTAAAACCATAAAAACATTTATTTTAGCCAGTCTTATTCCCTTATTTACAGTAGCTTGCCTTGGCGGGTATTGGCTTGTTTCTGGCTTAATTGCTTACCAAAAACAGCCATTACAGCTAACTGAAATTCAAACATTAACGGTCGAACCTGGCACCAGTGTGATTAAGCTTGCGCAACAATTAGAACAGCAATCATTAATTACCGATAGCTGGAAAGTTAAATATCTGGTCAAACTTGAACCTAAGCTTGCTCATATTAAAACTGGTTTGTATCAAATGATCCCTGGCGATACATTGGAAGCGTTATTAAAACGATTATATTTAGGCCAGCAAATGGTTTTCAGCATCACCTTGATTGAAGGCAAAACCATTGCTGAGTGGCAGCAAACACTCACCACAACTGAGCATTTATCTCAGAATACCGACGATTTTAACCAAGTGTTATTACAACATGGTGATACTTCTGGTTTGCCTGAGGGTAAGTTCTACCCAGAAACCTTCCATTATCATGCAGATGATAACTTACAGATGATTTTAAACCGCAGCTACAACATGATGCAATCAAGCTTAGCCCAAGCATGGGAAGGACGTAATCCTGATTTAGCGTTATCATCACCGTACGAATTATTGATTATTGCGTCTATTATTGAAAAAGAAACGGGCCAACCTGAAGAGCGTAATTGGGTGTCTGCAGTATTTAATAACAGACTTAAAAAAGGCATGCGTCTTCAAACCGATCCCACGGTAATTTATGGTATGGGTGAACGTTATAAAGGTAATATTACTCGTAACGATTTACGCGAAGCAACGGCATTCAATACCTATAAGATTGATGGTTTACCGCCAACACCTATCGCTGCACCAAGCCGCGCATCATTATTTGCAGCTGCTAATCCAGCCAAAGTAAATTACCTGTACTTTGTTTCACGCAATGATGGCAGTCATGTGTTTTCATCTACGTTGAAAGCCCATAATAATGCCGTAAACGAATTTCAGAGAAAGAGAAAATGAGTCAACACCAAGGCAAGTTCATTGTTATCGAAGGATTAGAAGGCGCGGGTAAATCAAGCGCGATAGCCCTTGTTAACGATATTATTAAGCAGCATATCGGGCAGGCTCCGGTGTGTACTCGTGAGCCAGGCGGGACTCCTTTGGCAGAAAAAATGCGTGATTTAGTTAAAATTGCCGATGAGACTGATCCATTATGCGATGAAGCAGAATGCTTACTCATTTATGCCGCGCGAACACAACTCATCGCCAATGTTATTAAACCAGCTTTGTCTGCTGGTCAATGGGTACTTGGCGATAGGCACAATCTGTCATCATTAGCTTATCAAGGTGGTGGCCGAGGGTTAATGCCATTAGTGAAAGCGGTCAGTGATGCTTGCTTACGTGGTTTTAAACCCGATCTCACTTTATATTTAGATATTGATCCTACGTTAGGCTTAAGCCGTGCAGCTAGTCGTGGCGAGCTTGATAGAATTGAGCAACAAGCGATTGATTTTTTTGAGCGAGCCAGACGAACCTATTTACAATTAGCGCATGAAGATGACAGCATTGTGGTGATTGATGCCAGTCAATCCATGGAACAAGTGCATAATGATATTGGTATACAATTACAACGCCATTTATCCACTCTCACCAGTGAGCTGTGATTGATACCAAGAGGGATAATGTGCCGACATGAGTGATTATCAGATTAACCAGCTGCCTTGGTTAGCCGACCCACATCAACGTTTTGTTGATCAGCATTATCGTGGAAAGAGCAGTCATGCACATTTGTTCAACATCGATAAAGCATTAGGAGGCGATAAGCTTGCTAATGCCGCAGCGCAAACAGTGCTTTGCCAGCAACTCACTCCGGTTGGTGCTTGTGGTCAGTGTAAAAGTTGTTTGTTATTGGCAGCAGGTAATCATCCTGATTTATATATAATTGAACCTGATGGCAACCAAATTAAAGTCGATCAAATTCGTCAGCTCTGCCAAGCGTTAACGCAAACGGCTCAGCAAGGTGGCGCTCGTGTAGCTATAATCGTTAATGCCGAACGCTTAAATTTGGCAGCGGCTAATGCATTATTGAAAACTCTCGAAGAACCTGGCGATGATGTTGTACTCATTTTGCAAACAAATACATCAGCCCAGTTACTAGCGACCATTACCAGTCGTTGTCAAACGCTTAATTTTGTTGAGCCAACAAAGAGTGAGATCCATCAGTGGTTAGCGGCACAGCAGTTGCTACCGGCTGCCAATGCCGAGGGGAAAATACATGATGTAACATGGTGTCTTAGTGTTGTTGGTGGACCTCTTGCATTAGCAAACAGTTTAACCAGTCAGCATTATCAACAACTGCTGACATTTCGCCAAGATTGGGCTCAAAGTTTAAAAACGGGTCATTTAAGCAATAGTTTATTAAAGGTGTCTGAACAACAAATTGTTGATGCACTTAATGTTTTGTATTTGTACTTGCGCCAATATGTGTTAAAAAGTAATAAGCTAAAAACTGAAAACACCAGTCGTCAGTCATTAAATCCACTGGTTCAATCAAAAGTCATTGAACTTGCTGGGCGGGTGATGACCATGTGTCATAGACTTGAAACAATGCCGAGTGTGAACGCGCAAGCCTTGTGTCAGCAATATGTTCTCGCCTTTAGGCAGTTGACACATTATAACGTTTTATATTGATTTTTAACCCGTTTATGGAAAGAAAATAATCATTTATGGTCGATCTTGTTGTTAATTACGATACATTACATAAACTTTACCGTGCTTACATGCCTTTTATTAAGCCTGCAGGTTTATTCGTTGCGACGTCTGAAAGTCATTTTTTAGGCCAAGAGCTTACGATTGCTTATAGATTGCCTAATGCCACCCAAACAAATGAATTTAAAGGCACTGTGGTATGGATTAATCCATTAGGTGCATCCGGTGGGCGCCCTGCGGGTATTGGGGTTAAAATTAAAACAGATGTTGAAAGTCATAAACATCATATTGAAAAGTTATTATCAAGCGAACTTGCCTCTAGCGATTTGACCTGCACTATGTAGCTAGGTATTCTTGCGCATCTGTTTTATTTGTTAATGTAGTTGCGAAAAAATTCCCATGCTAATTGATTCACATTGCCACCTTGACCGCTTAAAAGCGGCCCCAGACTCAGCCAGCTTACAATCCATTATGGACAATGCCAAAGCTCAGGGCGTTGACTATCTATTATGCGTCAACGTTCGTCAGCAAGGCTTTGAAGCCATGCGAGATAAAATGTCTGCCTTTAATAATGTTTTTTTATCTTCTGGCGTACATCCTCTAGATGTACAAGAAGGTTTGAACATCGAAGACATTAAACGTTTCGCAGAAGATCCTAGAGTGGTTGCCATTGGCGAAACAGGCTTAGATTACTTCTATTCAAATGATACTAAAACCTTGCAACAGCAGTGTTTCGAACAACAAATTGCGTTAGCTGTTGAGGTGAATAAACCATTAATTGTACATACTCGTGACGCCCGTGAAGACACCATTAATATGCTAAAAGCAGGGCATGCCGACAAAGTGGGTGGCGTGCTACATTGCTTTACTGAAAATTGGGAAATGGCCAAAGCCGCCATTGATTTAGGTTTTTATATTTCTGTTTCAGGAATTGTAACGTTTAAAAATGCAGGCGAATTGCGTAGTGTTATTCGCCAAGTGCCAAAAGACAGGTTACTGGTCGAAACAGATTCACCTTATTTAGCTCCGGTGCCGCACCGAGGCCAAGAAAATCAGCCTGCTTATGTTCGAAATGTTGCTGAATTTGTAGCAGAACTTCGCGGTGAGAAATTCGAAGAGTTAGCTCAGTACACTACTGATAACTTTTTTAATTTATTTAAAGATGCCGCGAAGCTAGTTGGCCGCTAATTCAATTCTGCTACTAATTCAACTCTGCATCATGATTGAGGCCTGTTCAAGTTTGAGACTAACAGCAAATTAACTCAGTCGGGGTTTTATGCGCGGCAATATAAGTTTTTGTAGGCAAACAACATAACATTAGGCGCAGTCGCATTAGACAACTGCGCTTACATGACTCAAATTCTTCCCCTATGAAACGATGAATTAACATCATCCCTAGCCGCAAGCTGCATTATTGTCGTAAAAATAACATTATCATCCTTTGCTTTCTAATTAAGCCATCATGACTTTAACCAGGCTAGCTAACTAAAAAACGGTCTGAACAGCACACTTGGAAGATGACATCATGCTTAATTTTGCATTTTTCTTTTGAGTGTACACAATCTTTAATTAC
>NZ_JACJFI010000242.1 GCF_014164505.1 Shewanella sp. SG41-4
CAATATATCCAGTTCTACAATTACAAACGCAGACATTCAGCAATAGATTATAAGACGCCACATCAAAAATATAATGAGTTAAAAAAAGCGGCTTAAAATCTCTCCAGAAATACTTGACCATTACATACCCTGATGATTCAATAATTGTGATTCTCAGGCTTACGGATGATTCTAATCTCCAAAGACCCATAGCTGTCTCTGTCGCTATATTTATTGAAGCAATAGAAAATGGCCAAGTATCCCCGTCTGATTATTTAGCTCCCTTCTACCAGCTTGTTGCTGAGGAAACGCTCTCTGAAGCACATAAAAATAAGAGAAATTTTCGTTTCCATCAAATTAAAGAGTTAATCAGTGATCCAAATTTTCTTCTGGAGGTTTCACTTAATCCAAGGTGTAAAATCGTTGCAAGGCACGCTAAGAAGCAAAACACATACGTTCAAGGTTTATATCGGTCCCTCAATCTGTTTTGGAAGTATGGACAAGAGCTTAACGCATTGCTCCCAGCATACAAAAATTCTGGAGGCGCGGGGCAGCCACGGATTGCTGGAGACGTAAAAAGAGGGTCTCCTATTCAGGTATCCACTCCAGGGCTTATTGTTCCAAAAGGGGTAAATACGAGTGAAGAGGATAAAGTTAAGTTCCTTAAAGCGATGAAGTGTTATGGCTTGAAGGGAAAGGCTGCCACTCATAGTCGGGTATACGATCAGATGTTAAAAGAGTTTTATGCAGATGAATTAATTTCTGCAGATATTGAGCAACGTGAGGTATGCGTTCCGAGCTATAGGGCCTTTATTTATTGGGTTAACAGATTGATCCCTAGGCAAGAGATAATTAGAAAACAGACATCTTTAGGTTATTTTGACCGCAACCTCAGAGGTTTATCAGGGTCATCAACCGATCATACTGAAGTACCTGGTAGTTGTTTTGAGTTGGATGCTACCGTTCTAGATGTACATGTAGTATCTGAAATTAGGCGTAACCATGTTTTAGGCCGACCAACACTTTATCTTATTATAGATAAAGAAAGTCGGATGATTGTTGGTATGCATGTATCAATGGAGTTTGCTTCTTGGCGCGCGGGGCGTCAGGCTTTGGTTAATTGTGCCTCTTCTAAAAAAGAGTACTGTGCTCAATTTGGTATCGAGATCGAAGATAAAGATTGGCCATGTAATCATATTCCCCAACGTCTTTTATGTGACAGAGGGGAGTTCATCTGTAAAAATGCTGAAGATTTAGCGGTCCCTTTGATAGGTCACCTTAGCATTGCCCCTCCTTATAGAGCCGACCGAAAAGGTACGATAGAGCAGCGTTTCAATATGTTGAATAAGCGATTAAATCACGAACTTCAGGGAACCACTCTTGGGCGACCAAATACTCGTGGGGATCGTGATCCAAGAGCTGATGCCATATTTACTCTAAAAGAAGTCACGACATTACTTGTTGATGAGGTTTTGTCACTTAATCGGCAATACTTAGACAGCTTAGCTGGGCAGAGCCGCTTGTTTATCGAGTCCGGAAATAAACCTTGCCCTCTAAATTATTGGAATTTTCACCTAGATAAACATTTACATGCCCTAAATAAGGTAAATGAGGCTGAAGTTAGAAGTCGATTATTACCTGTAGAAACGGTTTCTATGACATCTAAAGGAATAAGACTCAACGACGATATGTACTATGAATGTGATCGGCCAGAGTTCGAAGATTGGAAAACGATTGCTCGCTCTGGATCTCGTTGGTCAATGGAGGCACGAATCGATCAAGATAATTCCTCATTCATTTATGTGAGGCTGCAAAAAATGGAAGGATTCACTCGATGTTCATTAATGTTGCAGTCTTCTAGTCTTGAAGGTCTACATCGAGCTGATGTTTTGTTTTTTGAAGATTGGAAAAAACTCGATAAAAAACGAGCTAAACCTGATGCAAAATCTGTAGAACAGCATCAGCGTCGAAAAGCTATTGTGAAGCATGCTCGAGGTGAGGCCAAGAATGCGCCTTCTTTATCCTCTAAAGTGGAGCGTACACGAGGCATGAAAGAGCGAAGAAGAGAGGCGATTGAGGATGCTCGATTGTCCAGCAGTTCAGTAAAGGTAGAACGCAAAAAAGAAGAGACTAATTATGTTGAGCAATGGTCAGAAGAGCGGAATCAAAAAGTGGTGTCATTGCTGAAGCGTAAAAAGGATCATGACTAATGTATGTTGAGAATGCCTATTATCAGAAAGCTATTTTACCTGAACACGTCGGGAATGCACTTATTGAATCACTCCCTAAGAAATTAACGGATGAAGAGTTAGTGGATAAATTGGCAAATTATCCAAAGTGCTTAACCGAGGATACTCAAAACGATCCTGAAATTCGCGTGGAGTACTTAACTCGTATAAAAAGACTTCGCCAGCCTCAGCTAGTTTACTTTGATGTCTTTAGGGCTGTTGAAATCGCGATAAAAGATGGATATTCATCTAAAGAACCTCTGTCGCCAACCACAATGAATTACCTTCATTATTCACTGGATGAAAGGCCTAGCATAGAGCCTAATACTGGATTCTTTAAACCTAAAGGGTGTGGGATAACAATCATTGGCGAAAGCGGCGTTGGTAAAACATCGATGTTAGAGCAGGTATTAAGTATCTACCCTGATGTAATTAAACATCAATCTTATAAAGGTATGTCATTACCATTAACACAAGTTGTGTGGCTTAAGGTCGATTGTCCTGATGCTTCAAGTGATAAAGGGCTTTGCTATCGGAATCTAGATGAAATCGATAGAAAGCCCGAAATTATGAATAGTAAACCACAGAATACTAGAGCACTGTTAATAAAACAGCGTGAAGCAAAAAAGAAGTCTAATTTTTTAGGGATCTTAGTTATAGATGAGATGCAAAACCTAAATACAGCTAAAGCTGGTGGCGCAGAGCGATTATTAGGTTTCTTACATAATTTGATGAATAACCTTGGCATACCAATTCTATTTTGTGCAAATCCACCATTCGATAAGTTATTAAGCAAAACACTTAAAGCTGCACGACGAGCAGAAAGTGGAGGCTATTTTGACATTGGTTTACTTAAAAATTCAGAAGATGAGTGGGGACTTTTTGTTGATGAATTATGGAAGTTACAGTGGACTAACGTTCAAACGCCATTGACTCAGGACTTGAGTGACAGACTTTTTAATTTATCAGTTGGTAATATGGACCTTGCTGTTCGAATATTTTACGCTTCACAACGAGCAGTAATAGGCTCATTAGATGAACGGATTACTACCGATGTATTGAATAAAGGAGCAAGTATTGCTATTAGAGCCTCGAAGCCTGCAACTGATGAATTAAGACTTTCTCTATTAAAGCGTAAAAAAGAATCTACAAAAGAGACGCCAAACATTGAGGCTTCCGCAGAAGCTAAAGTTATTACTGAATCCAAAGGTAAATTAGTTACTATACCTGGTGACCTAAGTCGGCCTCACCATCCTGAATTTGCCCAGCGTATCACTGAATTACAGTATCAAGATGATTTGCATGCCCTGATTGACGATCCTGCATTGATACAGCGAGCATCGGAAGAGGAAGGCCCTTTGGATATTCTTAAATCGGCAGGACTTTTCTGTGAAGACCCGCTCAAGACTTTCGGTTAGTTTGAGCTATGCTTCTGCCTCCAGCGCTACCTGATGAGTTGTTGCTAGGACGGTTAATCCGTTATGTGACCATATCTGGTGATGAAGCTGGAGCATTTTGCGAGCAAGCATTTGGCTCGAGTCGAGTATCATTACATCCCTTACTTACAGCAGGGATAAAGCATTTATCTCATGTGGTTGGAGAATCCGCTGAAGAATTTTTATACCAGCAAACCTTAGCATCGCTTTTTATTTTTTACTTGCCAGAGCATGCAAGTGAACTTAAAAAGTATCTGCTTGCTAATGAAGGTGTAAAGGCCATTAGGCAAAGCCAGCTGGCATCATTTGGTAGTGGCGGAGCTGTATGTCTAAAGTGGTGCCAACATTGTGCGAAACAAGACATACAAAGCTTTGGTGTACC
This sequence comes from Shewanella sp. SG41-4, assembly GCF_014164505.1. Taxonomy (GTDB): domain Bacteria; phylum Pseudomonadota; class Gammaproteobacteria; order Enterobacterales; family Shewanellaceae; genus Shewanella. Next base: position 4,026 of record NZ_JACJFI010000242.1, read on the forward strand.
TTATTTGCATCGGGCACATCAGATACCAGGTGTTATAGCCTGTTATAAGCATCCAATTTTATTGAAGAGTATAGGATTAGAAGAACGAAAGCATCGCTTAGATGCAGGTTTACTACCATCTTGTCATGGAGATATTCAATCTGCGTTTGATATTGAATATCGTGTTGCTAAGTTCGGTCAAAATCTCATCTTAATGCTCATGAAAGAAAATCCCGTTTTAGAGTTATCTTCTGTTTATCGATCGCGGCTAGCCGATTTAGGTTTTATCACACCTAGCGGGAGTGTACGTCGGCAGCCTTTAATGCGGCAATTTATCACTTGGGTAGGCAGTTATCGTTCTGGGCCAGATACTCCACTTCCCAACGGTAGTGAAGACTATCGATATTTATCTGAGTTACTGAATCCCAAGAGTAGTCATCATCCATTCAGACACCTGCTATTTACCAGTTGGTTGTTTAGTCACCCAAGCGAAATGTTTGCACAAAAACGATCGAAGCCAAATGTTGCCTTGGTCAAGCCTAGTCTTGTTAATGTCCTGAAACTTGAAAATAGATGCTTAAAATTGCTTGGAGAAAATCGCTCTATGGCAGAAGTCTCTCGACTCACAGGAAAAAGCCGCTGTTATCTAAAACGAATAGCTCTGCAACATGGTATTAAACTGAATTTAAAGCCTAGACAGCTAACATCAGAATTAAAAAATAAAATTGTTCACCTCGCTCGTTCGGGTATGCACAGGGAGTTGATTTCAGAACGATGTGGTATAGGAGTTGGCTCTGTTGAGCAGGTTATGTCCTGTGTGCCTGGTTTAGTCGATTGGCGAAAGAAGTGTCACTTTGAATCTGTGCGTCGTCGTTATCGATTAGAGATCCAAAGATACATGTTGGAAAATCATGATGCTATTCGGCGCGATATAAAATCTGACTGTAATTCTGCATTTTTCTGGCTTTACCTTTATGACAGACATTGGTTAGATTCTGCGCTTCCATCTCCCGCCAAGCCTATAGGACATGGTGAGTATGTTTTAAACTCTGACTAATTCTTGTTGAAGTCTGACATCAGTTCATCAGTATCCACACGCATATTACGTTCCATTTGTGTTCTCGATACCCTGTATAACCATTCAAAAATCGGCGTAGCTGACTGTCCTCGGACTAAACAACAATAATACTCATCCAGAGTTTTAAAATTACTGCTTGTTCATGAATAAAACAAAAACTTCATCGCTCACCAATAAAATACAGTAGAGAAAAAGTGCATAATCGCTTGACGTTAATTTTGATACATACTAATATGACTTTATCATGTAATCTGTAGGAGCTCTACTGCATTTTATTTGATGTGATTGATAAGGTTCAGGCGGCCACCCGAACCTTATCTAAACCTCAATACGACGATTAGACATATAGGAGATTTATTTATGCATCAAGATTACCAAATAATAGCGCGAGTGCAAGAAATTACAGCTACTTTCATTCAGAAAAAGCTTCTGAATGAAGATGGTTATCCTCAAAATATTCAAGAAACCGTTGTTCCTACTAGTGGAAAAGCCCAAAAGCGTGCGCAATATCAGTTCCCAATGTCGGCAGAAGAAAACGACTCGATTATTTGTGGATATGATCGTGTGATGAATATTTATAACAAGCATCACCATGACACACGAAAGAAGCTCACAGTAACAATGGAGCAGTGGTTTTTGAACGAAGCAAAACGGTGTGGATGGGCAGACGCAAAGTTTTACAAGTGCGATGGTTCGACTAAAAAAGCCTGTTTTCTAGTTAAGCAAGCCGATTCGGAGAGTTCTTATGACTCAACACACTAATCTTCGATTACTCAGTGAAGTAGCCGATATTAG
>NZ_JACJFI010000243.1 GCF_014164505.1 Shewanella sp. SG41-4
AATTGACCGCTTACTTTGATAGCATTGTTTTTTGATATTTTTAGCTTGGTAGTCAGGATTTGATTCGATGAGATTAACGATTTTAGTTTCAATTTTTGCAATCTGATTTTTAAACACCGTTAGGATTGTTTTATAATGTTCGGTTTTATTTAGACTTAAGGGCGATTGATTTCAAATGATTAATCTGATAACTTACTGGAATTATTGATAAATAAAGTTATTTTTAGATGAGTTTTTGAGAAGCATCTGAATGTTTTTTCAGAATTAATTCTAATACGCAGTTATGTATACAGGGAGTTACGTTGAGTAGTGTACAAACTTATTATCTATTTGGTTTTATTTTACTATCCGCAATATTAAATGCGTTCGTAGAGAGCGAGAGTATTGGTATAAAACTGTTGTGTTTAACTCTTTTATTCACAACTTTTGTGTTTGCTTCTTTATTTCATAGTTTAAGAATTAAGCTGGCTAAAGCTGAAGATAGAAATACATAGCAATGCACACAGGGCAACGAATAAATACTCGTTCGTTAGTTTTTAAAGCCGCAAGGAAGCGTTATGAAATACCAAAAAAACTTTTTTAACTGGCTTTGGTTAAGCATCTTTTCAATCGCAATAGTAGCGGGTATTTTTCAGCTAGGCCACTTAATAGGTCTTGTTGCCTATTCAAATGATTTTAGCTTCAATTCAGTTAGTATTTTGCAATTGGGGCTAATTTGTTCAGGTATTTGCGGAGTATTTGGGTTAGTTAGAGCCATCAATAAAATGAAAATATCGCATCAATATAGCTAACGAGTATTTTGGCAAAGTATTGTCAAAACCTTAAATGGTGCAAATATCGGGGCTTAAAATTTAGTGGGGGCAGGGTAAAACTTTTATAAAAAGATAAGTAGTTGTAAGCGTTAACCATGCCACCCATTGTTAAATTTCTACCCGTTGTTAAATTTCTAGAGCGAGCTGTATTTTGAGTACTTTTTTAGGCATTTTTTTACTGATACTGCCATTGATCTTTTTTGGCATTTATTCAAATCATGAATTCGATTTATCGCTTTCGGATAACTTAAAAAAATGGAAATGGGGTAAGTATTTTGCCGTTATTCTTGTACTCATATACATAGTCTATTTACTGATGTATGGGCACAGTTACGTTGTCATGGGTGCCGGTGAAACAAGCACGTATTTAGAAGATTGGGTGCTGTATTATCTTGTGCCAGGTTTATGCTTAGCGGCAGTAATATATTCCAAACCAGTAGGTTACTTTTTTGGTGATAATAGCTCAGAGTTTGGCTCATCGATTAAAGAAGATGTCGCTTTTATGCTTGGCCTTCTGTGGTTGTTATTTTTTACTTGGCAAATATTCTTAGAAAGCTTGTAAACGACACGAATTAATCTGGCATCCATTGTTAAATTTTTACCTAGCCTTTTAAAGCCAGCTAGTAAAGTGAAGCTAGACTGTTCACCCTTTACTATGATTAAGTGCCACGCAGGCCATAAATGCAAAGAGTAAACACCTGGATTCCGGCTCAACCGCATTGCCGGAACGACGGTGAAAAAGTAGGTTAATCTACTTGCATCCAATCGACTTGAACGCCAGCTTGCTCAAACATATCTTCGCTGACTTTAATCTTATCTCCCCAGCGTGACAGGAAATCTTCGTTGGGTTGTGGGCTATGCACGGCGCGTAATCCTGTTTGGATAATCTTTGCGGCGCAGTTTGGGCAGGGGAAGTGGGTTACCCAAATCTCACAGCTACTGAGATCTCGTTTGGCATGGAGAATGGCATTTTCTTCGGCATGAAGCGTTTTTAGCAGTTTCATTTCACGGTTATCGGTTTCAGCGCTATCTGATATTCCGTGAGGATAACCATTAAAGCCTAGCGAGACGATGCGATTGTTTTCGGTGATTACAGCGCCAACTCGGGTGGAGGGATCTTTACTCCAAGATGCTACGAGCTCGGCCATTTGTAAAAAGCGTGTCGCCCATTTTGTCATCATCTTATTGCCGTTCCTATGCTTTATGTATCACGTTAATTATTATTTCAATTAGGCGCTATTCTCTATGCAGAACAGTGATAAATCAACCTTCAATATTCTAACCTGGACCCACTTACTCTTTCTTATATTAAGTAGGGTTATGGTGCGTCTGTATAGCGGAATTTGACTGCCAATTATTTAGGTCGCGTTTACTTATTCCAATGAGATAGTCCTAATTACTCTTCATTACCTACTCTTCATGACTCAGAATAAAGTTATTAATCGCTTTTGATATTAGGTCTTTTTTCATTGATGTGCGGGAAACGGGTTCGTTGAACCAGAAGCTCATTGGTTGGTCAAAACCGATACCGTGCATGTAGTTGTAGATTGCTTTACGCAGTCCTTCGCCCAGCATGTCATGATCCGTTCCGGTCGGGTCGGTGAAATCGACATCGTTTTCAGCAAATAAGATCTCTGGGCGCTCAGCAAGGGTGATACCAAATTCCTCTGGGTTCATGCCTATCGGGCTGTGGATGGTGGCGACAAAACGGTGCCAATAGGCTGACTGGAAACAACCAAGCTCCATCATCTGACGCACCATTTCTAGCGAGTCTATGGTTTCTTGCTCGGTTTGTGTTGGGAAGCCATACATTAAGTAAGCGTGAACCATAATACCGGCATCACTGAATGCTTTGGTTACATGGGCGACTCGCTCAACGCTGACGCCTTTTTTCATCAGTTTAAGTAGACGATCTGACGCCACTTCAAGGCCGCCGCTGACGGCGATACAACCTGAATCTGCCAGTAATTGGCAACGTGCTGGGCTAAAGGTACGCTCAAAACGGATATTGCCCCACCAACTGATCACTACGCCGCGTTCAATGAGACGTTTTGCAAACGCAAATAAGGTTTTTGGTGGTAAGGCTTCATCGACAAAATGGAAACCAGTTTGTCCGGTTTCTTCGACAAGCTCTACGATTCGATCAACCAGCACATCGGCGCCTGCAGTATCGTAGCGGTCAATATAGTCCAGGCTGACGTCGCAGAAGCTGCATTTACGCCAGTAACAACCATGGGCTATGGTCAGTTTGTTCCAACGTCCGTCACTCCAAATGCGGTGCATTGGGTTGAGCATTTCACATAAAGACAGGTAGTCACCTAGTGGCAGGCCGTCGTAAATGGGTGCGCCGACCTCAGATTGTGGAATATCGTGCAGCTGTGTGTTTTCATTGAAATGGACATAGGGCTGGCCATTTTCATCCTCTGCGAGGAAATAGGTTCGCACTAAATCGTCTATCTCACGCTTGCCTTCAAAATATTCTAGCAGAGTGATAAGCGGGCGTTCGCCGTCGTCCAGACAGATAAAGTCAATAAACTCAAATACACGAGGATCTTTTAGTGCGCGCAGCTCGGTATTAACAAACCCGCCGCCGATGACGATAGGAATGTCTGGATTAATGGCTTTACAGGTCTGCGCAATACGTAACGCGCCCAGCATATTGCCGGGAAACGGCACGGTTAATGCGACAACACTTGGTTGGGTGTCTTCCAGATACATCTCGACCAGCTGCTCCAAAATTTCAGAGCTGAAACTCGGCTCACCCATTAGGGTGTCGTAGAGGTTGTCAAAGCTTGGGTTGGCCGCAGCTAATTTCTCGCCATATCGACTGACTTCAAAGTAGGGATCAACGCCCTGAGTAATAACGTTTGATAGATCATTAATAAACAGGGTGGCCAGATACTTGGCTTTATCTTGTACGCCTAAATTACCAAAGGCGGCTTGCAACACGTCGCCAGATACCGCTTCCATTTCAGCAATTGCATCAAACGCTGGGCCTTCGGGTAAAAAACGGCGGGTGTTAATCCGCATTGCAAGGCTGGGATCTTTGCCCTGTAAAAAGCGAATGGCAGGTTCAACAGTCAGGTGATAACGCTCAAATTCAGCCAGAAAGTTAAAAATGACATCTGGCAGTTCGTCGTCTTCAAAGTGTTCGAAGTTTTCTTCTACGTGCTGACGAATAATGTCCAGCGCAGGTGCTGTCATCATCTCAAGAAAAAGCTCAATCGCAGGATCTCGCTGAACCGCCTCATAGCCTCGTGAGCGTAAAAAACCGGTTAAATACGCTGTTGCTGGATAGGGTGTATTCAGCTGGGTCATCGGTGGAGTCATTAGAAGAACGGTCATAGCCTGCCTTGATCGTAAAAGCCGATAAAAATGAGCTCGCATTCTAACAGTAAAAATAGTTCAAATCCTGTTAATTCCGGCTTTCATCTGGCTTGCTAGTAGGCATCATGTTTTCGCCACATGATGACGATTGGAAGAGAAAAGTATTTTTTGAATGATATTAAAGGCCAATGGCTTATCAATGATCAATATTTTGATCTTTTAAATATGAAGGGCAGTTCGAGTTGTTATTGCTCTTAACAAAGAGCAATAACAACGGGCAACTGATGGTGGTTAATTGGTAAGAATAGGCTTTAAATAGCCAGTGCCAAGTTGGCGCATTTGTTTTTCACCCCAAGCCACTCTTTGACTAAGATATGGGGTTAAATTGTTAGGGTTTCGGTTACGTGGGCTTGGCAGAAGCACCGCTAGGCGCGCTGCTTCGTTGTTGGATAGATAACGGGCAGATTTGTTAAAATAATGCTGGCTCGCCGCCTCGACGCCGTAAATACCTTTACCAAATTCAGCCACGTTTAAATACACTTCTAAGATACGCTTTTTGCCCCAAATCGCTTCAAGGCTCACGGCCAACATGGCTTCCAAACCCTTGCGAACAAAGCTTCTTCCCGGCCAAAGTAACAGGTTTTTCGCGGTTTGCTGGGTGATAGTACTGGCACCACGCAGGCCATCGCCATCATCGTACTGGTTAAGGGCTTTAGTGATGGAGTTAACATCAACCCCGAAGTGCTCTGGAAACAGCTGATCTTCTGCGGCCACTACGGCTAATGGCATGTGGGCTGGCAGTTCATCAATACTTATCCAGTGCTGACTAACCGGATAATCGCTTTGCAGCATAAATGACGTTGTCGGTGGCGGTACAAATCTAAGCACCAGCAGGAATAGCGCCAGTAATAGCAAAAAACGCCACATGACAAACCATGTCCAACCGAAAAAACCTCGTTTACGATCTGTCATTCACTGCCTCATGTTATGTTTAACGAGCCTGTATGGGCTTTGTTATTTTCGACGTGCAGAGTATAGGATATTGGGCATTAAGGCCAAAGGCTAATCAACCTTGTGTAAACTTAATATCATAAGAGACATTTACATGGTGAGTCATTTAGTCATCCAGTCCTAATGCCCTAATGCGCTAATCAACTCGGTTGGGCTTTTAACAAGATTGTCTGTATGTCTGCCAAACTGGTTTGCCATTGATGATAATCAAGCCTAATAGGGTAGGCGCTGTTATCGACCATAAGCACTAATGAGGGGAATCCTTGAATGGGAAGTTGGCGAGCAAAATTGATTTCGTTGAGCAATTTATCTTCTGTTTCATCAGCGTTTAATTGCTCTGTGAACAAGTCTGCAGGGATCCCTAATTGAGTCGCAATCGATACTAAAGTATCAACATCAGATGGGTTGCGTGCATTAAGATAATAAGCCTGTTGAATGGCGTTGATCATCTGTTGCTCAAGCCCATATTGGCGAGCAATGATGCTGGCTCTGCATGCTGGGTAAGTTGATCGCCTTGGTTGGCAATGTTGCCAAAAGTCGTGATTAAATTCTGTACCTAATTGTTGGTTAATCTTATGCCAGGTTTGTTGTAACATTTGCTGCATGGGTTGCGGCATTGGTTCTGCTGAGTCGGGCGCTAAACCACCCACTAGATACTGTAGACTCAATTGCTGACTAAACTGCTGTTG
>NZ_JACJFI010000244.1 GCF_014164505.1 Shewanella sp. SG41-4
ATGTAGCGTACCTAACTCATCAATTGGCCAATGGATAGTGACATTGGCTTTGCCGCGCAATAAACGGGTGAAGGCCAATAAAAACTTACATAAAATAAGGTAAGCCATACCATGACTTGAAGACTCGTTTAACTGACGGTCGGTACGAATAATTAAGTCGCTGTTACCTTCTTTTAAACGCAGTTCGATTTCTAACAGTTTCGCAATACCGCCGGTTAATGCTGCACGGCCAATAATGTCTAATGCACGGCGCATTGAGTTAGTGTAATGCTCGTCCGGTAGTTGGCTGAAACCATCTGCTTTCCACGCTTTAAAGGCCTTAACAAACACTTCAAGTTCAGGCCAAAACTCCAGTTCGCTGATGCGAGAGCGAATTCGCACAGCCGACTCTGATACTCCCTCGAGGAATAATTCTTCACCCACTTCACGAGTAATACGCGCGCTTTGGCTGGCAATACGGCGGTCAATATCGGTTAACACGTCATAGAATGCGGTTAAGTCGATACCAAAAATACGCCCTTGTTCGCGGATCGCCATTAACGATTGCGGCACCATCACATTCAATAACTGCTCAAGCTGTGGGACTAACTTGCGATAGTCGAGTAGACGAATACCTTTGTCGTTAACAAAGCTAGACTCATCACGGGCCCGCTCCCAAAATTCGGCCAAACTTGAACCTGATTTACTGGCAATGACCGAGTCAAAGTGTTCAACATATTGCTTAACAGAACCCATTAAGTAGTCACGTTTTAGCAATAAATCTTCGCCTTGGCGCAAACGCTCGCCAATGCTGCCGCTCGCTTCATCATTATTAGCCGGCAATTTGAGTTCTGCTAACTTGCGCATCACTGCGCGCAGCTTAGTAAGGTTTTCAGACGCCTCTACTTGGGCGGCATCACAGGCTTTACGATCGGTTTCTAAGCTGTTTCGGCGCTGTTTAATTTCGGCCGTTTTCGCTTTTAGCAGTTGTTCCAATTCCAGCGTAGCACGCTTAACATCGGCTAATTGAGTTTGTACTTTAGGCTTTCGAACGAGCCAGGTATGTTGATACCAATCATCAAAACGCAACACATCACTGCGGCGTTGTTCAGCATTACTGATGCTAGCTTCAAGATCGCGGATCTGCTGTTTAAGCGCCAAAATGGTACCTTCATCAACACCACGCGACTTAAGCTCATTTTTATACCAGGTTTCACCGGCTTTTTGTTCGGTTTTAGCATTGGCACGGCGTTGTTCAATATTGGCTTTAATCTGGCCTAATTGATTATCAATGGCGCCGACCACTTCTTGCCAATAGGCATTTTTTTCCATGCGCGCTTCAAGCGCCTGCTCTTTTTGCTCGCTTAACCAATCATGATGCTGATTGTTGAGCTGTTTAAGCTCGTTATCAAGTTGCACTAATCTTTTGCTCGAATCGGCTTTACGATCTGCAACCGCTTGATTGATTTTTTGTTGTTCGTTACGCTTTTCATCAAATAGGCGGCGTAAATCTTCACGGCTATTTTTGTACGCTGTACGGGCAAATGTCAGTTCGCGGGTGATGCTATCAAGCGCCGTATTCATAGCAACCAGTTGATCTTCCGCTTCGGCATGCATTTCTTGCGCACTTTTTAGTGCCTCTTCTGCTTTGGCTAAACGAATACGTAAATCTTGCTCTGTAGCGGCATACTCCGGTACATCAATGGCTTTAAGATCGAGGTTAACCCCAAATAATGCTTCACTGCTGTCTTTGGTTAGGCTTGGGTGTAGATCGCTGCGATGCAACAACTCTGGCGCGATAACCTTACCAAAGGTGTGCTCCCAACCGTGGGCCTCTTTACGCAAAAACTCCAACAAGGTATGCGACTGCGGGAACAACATATGATGCAGTTCTTCTTTGGCATTTTCTCTGTCGCTAACACGAATACTGGATATACGCAGAGCCTCATTCGCTTGGTCGCGTTTGGCCCGTTGTTTACGTTCTTCTGTGGTTAAGCGGTCTACCTTTTGGTTACAGGTTTCTTGCTCTTCATCGGCCAGACTTATACGCTCATCGAAAATCGCTAAGCGCATTTTTTCATCTTCGGTGTAAGTCACCCCATCAACTTGATGTTTGAGTTCAGCTGCGGTTAATTTAAGTTGGTATTCTTGCTCGCTAAATTTGGCTTTACCAGCATCAGTTTGTTCACGCCATTGCAGCTCTAACTTTGCAAGGTCGTCATTGGCAAGCTCACGTTGCTTATCACGCATTTCGCGTTGGGTGTCTTGTTCAAGATGTAATACTTCAAGTTCGCGATGCAATTGCTCAGCAATTTTGCTACGGCGGGCATTAAAGGCGGCTTCAATATCTTGGTGTTTTTCGGTTTGTAGTTTATGACGCTCATTGAGGTTTTCAACATCACTACGCCAATTAGGCAGATTATCTAAATCAGCTTTGGCTTGTTCAATGTCGGCATCTAAAAAGGCAGCATGCTGGTCTTCAATGGCATTAAGTTCATCTTCAAATTTGCCAGTGTCACCTTTAGCTGCAGATAATTCCTGGTTTAACTCATCACGAACATCTTTCCACTCATCATCTAATAAGCGCAACTTGAGGTTTAGTTCTTTGCCGTGGGTTTGATTACGGTCTTGGCGTTCAGCTTCTAAGGTTTCGTCGGCGCGATAACCGCGCGATAAACTGGCTAAGCGTAACTCTGCACTTAATAACTGATTAAATTCTTGTTCGAGCTTTTCGTATTCTGGACGAATTTGCTCAAAACCTTGCACCAGCTGACTTTCACGGATCCACGTTTCTACTCGTTGCGGATTCAGTCTAGACGTCGGTGGGTTTACCCCATCTTCTTCTAAAATGGCTGCGATCATTGATTTAACCGTTTCCATTTTGCCCTCTTTCGAGTGCACTGCTTTGGCGAGTTTTTCGATATGACGCAAGCTATGTTCACCGTCACACAACGAGAACTGACGCGCGTAAGTCCGCAGCTCATTGCGGTTACTGCCGGTATTTAATAAGCTACGATCGTTCTGGATGATCGCTCGAAACTCTCGAGTGTTTAACAAGTTTGTATGGGCTACGCCATCACGTTTTACTTCACGGCCCAACTCTGCCATTGAATGACAAATGATGGTGTCGCCATTACGCGACTTAATATAATGGTCTAACTCAAAAGCACGGCCAATAAAGCGGTAATTTACCCCTTTACCATCACCCGCTGATGCTAGAACAGCTTGATAAAGTAAACCATCATCTTTTTGATATTCATAGATAATGTAGCTTGAGTCATGGGGTAAATACCACCGTTCGAAACTGTCACGCGTTGACGGCACAACACGGCTAGGATACTCGCCATAAAATACCGGCACTAACCGTTGTAAGGTTGTTTTACCAGAGGCATTGGTACCACAAATATTGGTGTGACCATTTAATAACAGTTCGACCACACCTGGTAGGTGGGTATTAATTAACACGATTCTAATCAAGCTTGGCATGATAATCCTTTTCCAAACAGCTCACATTGCAGTGACAAAGAAGCAAAATACGGATGAAAAAATAACGTCTATTTATTCAATTTAAATAAAGTAAAACAAACGCAGGCTGGAGGCAATTTTCCCCCACAAAAATTGGCTTTATAATACGCTAAATAATTCAAAAATGGCGGCTAACAATGCAGCAAACAGCCAGAAACTGTTTATAGGCAACATATGTCGTCAGGCTGTGGGAACAAACACTGCGGAGCAGAAGGCTTTTTGGTGCGGGATAAAATAAAAAACGCACAGATTTCTCTGTGCGTTTTTTTATCGTGTACCACTCACATTTGGATCTGAATTGTCAGCAATATTACAATTTAAACTGTGAGGTAGCGTGGTTAAGCTCATTAGCAAAACCGTCTAACCCTTCTGAAATGCCCTGCACTTCGGCAAGAATTCCCAGTGTTTGTTCAAACGATGCATTCATTTCAACCACATTATTCGCCACATGTGCAGCAACCAAAGATTGTTGTTCAGTGGCTGAAGCAATATGAGTATTCATACTATTAATACTGACAATTTTAGATTGAATTGAGCTTAATACCTCGCCGGTATCTTTGGCATAACGCTCGTTTTCAGATGATTTAGTAATCGCTACATCCATGGTACTCACCGATGATTCAGCGGCAATTTTAAGCTTTTCTAATACGCCACGGATTTCTTTAGTTGCGTCTGCCGTTTTAGATGCCAGTGCGCGAACTTCATCCGCTACAACAGCAAAACCTCGCCCATGCTCACCCGCTCTAGCAGCTTCAATAGCGGCATTTAACGCCAATAAGTTTGTTTGATCTGCAATAGAGGTAATCACGTTCAAAATGGAGCCAACACTTTCGGTGTCTTTAGCTAACTCATGAATGGAGTTTGATGCCAGCTCAATACCAGAGTTAAGTTCTTGAGAAATTCTCACAGTACGCTGCACTACCGCTAAACCTTCTGTCGCTTCTCGTTCGGCAACTTGCGCCGCTTCAGCTGCTTGTTGTGCGCTATGTGAAATGTCATTCACCGAATGGCGCATTTCTTCCATCGACATATGCACGGCTTTAGCATCGTGGCTTTGTTGCTTGGTTGCCTTAGTCGCTACAGCCATACGTTCTTTTAACGATGACGCACTGTCTAATAATGGACTGGTAACACTGACTACACTTTGAATAGAGTCAGCTAACAAACGTAAAAAACGGTTAAAGTTACTCGATACTTGCCCTAGCTCATCAGTGCCTGCAACCGTCAGTTGGTGGCGTAAGTTACCTTTACCATCTGCTAATTCACCCAATGAGTTTGCCACATCGCCAGCAGAACCACTGATTGCGCGAGCAATAGAAATGGTGGCTAGTGCCATAAACACCAATAACGCGATACCGATGCTAAACGAAAGATATAAACTTTGTTCTGAACGATCGCCAGCTTCTTTAATAGTAGAGCTAAACTCATCCACTTTATCGGCTTTATATACTGTTATCCCGTTGGTCAGTTTATCGAAAATCTTGGCTTTTTTCTGGCTTATTTGTCCCACATCAGCCATATCGATCGTGCCATCGAGCATGCCTCTTGCCAATGAAAGTGTCATGGTATTGTATTCATTGAGGCCGTTAGATAATTGCGATAAAGCCGCTGCCTGTTTCTGATCGATGGTTGATAAGTTGGTTAAATTATCGTTAAGTGACGTGAACGTTTTATTGGCGTTCTCAAGTAAATCTTCATCTGCAAATGATACCGCTTGAGTATATAACTCATCTAAACGTTGTACATAAATGACGTTTTGGTTTGCGAGTTCAACACGTTGTGCCACCTTGGTTTCCATGAAAGACAATGTGTCACGATTTTTATTAATCGCAACGGTGCTAATGCCAAGGTTAACGGCAAAAATAATAACCGATAAAACAAAAATCAATCCAACCTTTTTAAAGATTGACATGTTACTAAACCAATTCATATTCCGCCCCCAAGCGATAATCAAATGAACATAAAACAAACGTAGAGCTTATCAATACAGCTACTGAGATATTGCTATTGAGAACTGTGATGCCGAGTCTCAATCCTTGAGGTTGTTTATTGTGTTGCAACGGATACCGCTTAACATCAATCTTTAGTCAATTCACTATAGCTGATAGTATTTTATTGTTATAAAAATACTTTCTGATGAGATAAAGCTCATGTGTAAATGACTATCTATGTATCTATGTATCTTTCTATGTAAGTGTATATAACCTGAACTCGGGATAAAAAATTGAACTAATCGCCCTCTTCGTGATCAGATCTTTCGACCAAGAAGGAACCAATCACGCAGAGGGCTTATGAATAATTTAGTGGATATATTTTGTGATGTCG
>NZ_JACJFI010000245.1 GCF_014164505.1 Shewanella sp. SG41-4
CATGCGCTGCTGCGCGGATCGCGCCCATTTCTTCATCACCATTCATTGGCGGGTAATGTAAAATCCGCAACAAGGTTTGTTGGCTTTGAGCAATCATGTCAGGTAATGGAATCGTATATTTAGCCGCAACGTCTGCTGGTGTATATTTTTCAATCCAGCTGAGTAATTCTGAGGCTAGGGTGTTGGCATGTTCATAATATGCAAGGATATTAGCTCTAAGTGAATCAGGAATACGGCCCCAAGGATACACGTGGTAATATTCTTTGATATCTTTTACATTGTTACCTTTGGCTGTTTCAGAAATCGATGCTGGAAAAAATCCATCGTGTGTTTCTGACTTAAACAAATAGTCATGTTTTTGTTCAGACAGGAAGAAGTTGTACCACTCTTTATAAATATCTTCGACAAGTTGTTTTTGAATAGGGTGATTCGATAATACCCCAAAACCAGTTTCACGAAGTGATTCAACAAAGCGCTCTGCGCTATCTGGTGCTAAGTAATCAATTGTATTTAGTTTCATTATATTTTCTTATTAGTGTGTTGACCCACTGCTAATGGTAACCTTAGTCACACTTTGTCGCAATTCTTTGCGTGTCTTCATGTTGTATTGGTTGAACTGATGCCACAGATCTCACGTATCATTTATTAATATCTGCGACAAACAACTCAATGAGAGCCGACAATGAATGATTTAACCGAATTTGAAAAATATGTTATTGAACAAAAAGGTACAGAACGTCCTTTCAGCGGTGAATATGTTGATCATGATGCTCAAGGCGTTTATTTATGTAAAAAGTGCCATGCACCTTTATACAACAGCGAACATAAGTTTAATGCGCATTGTGGCTGGCCAGCATTTGATGACGAAATTGAGGGCGCTGTAGCGCATACGCCTGATGCTGATGGTCATCGAACCGAAATCACCTGTGTACAATGTGGCGGTCATTTAGGCCATGTGTTTGAAGGCGAGCATTTAACTGATAATAATATTCGTCATTGTGTTAATTCTGTATCGATGATTTTTAAATCCCGTGATGAGTTAGCACAAGAAAGTTCGGCGACACCGTCTTACCAAAAGGCGACTTTTGGAGCTGGGTGCTTTTGGTGTGTTGAGGCTATTTTTGCTCAACTAAAAGGCGTGCACAGTGTTAAATCTGGTTATTGTGGCGGTGACGCTAAAGATGCAAATTATGACGCTGTGTGTTCTGGTAAAACCGCGCATGCAGAAGTGGTTCATATTGAATTTGACCCTGCTGTTATTCAATTTGACACCTTACTTAGCGTGCTATTTGAAAGCCACGATCCGACCACACTTAATCAACAGGGTAATGATAAAGGGCCACAGTATCGTTCGGCAATTTTTGTTCATAATAGTGAGCAAATTGATGTAGCCAACAAATTCATCAATACCTTAACTCAGCAGCAAGTATGGCCGAGGCCAATAGTGACTGAAATCAGCGCGTTTGATACTTTCTATCCCGCTGAAAGTTACCATGATGGTTACTTTGCCAAACACGGTGAGCAACCATATTGCCAACTTGTCGTGAAGCCCAAGTTTGATAAAGTGATGAGTAAATTTGCAGATAAACGTAAACTATAAACTGATTTTAGCTCTTGAGGGCTGAGTGGGATAAAAAAGAGGTGATTGAATATTCAATCACCTCTTTTTTTACAACGACCATTTAGTCTAATTTATCATCCGCCACTTTATAGTGAGGATCTTCAATAAGATTAACCTCAACAAGATCACGTGCTTTATGGAGTAGGGCTTTACAATCCTGGCTTAAATGACGTAAATGCAGGCGTTTTCCAGCTGCGACATAACGTTCAGCTAAGGTATCAATAGCCTCTAGCGCTGAATGATCTGCCACACGTGAATTTTGAAAATCAATAATCACATCCTGATTATCATTTTCAGCATCAAATAATTCAAGAAAGTTAGCAACTGAGCCAAAGAATAATGGCCCATTTAAGCGATATATTTTCCAGCCATTTGTGTCTTCACTTATCTCTACGTTGATGTGTTTTGCATGTTCCCATGCAAACACTAAGGCAGATACGATAACACCGACAAACACTGCAAAGGCCAGATCGGTAAACACGGTTACACTGGTCACTAATACGATGACAAATGCATCATGCTTAGGTACTTTGTTCATGAACTTGAAGCTGGCCCATTCAAAGGTACCAACCACCACAATGAACATCACTCCAACTAGTGCAGCCAGTGGGATAATTTCTATAAATGCAGAACCAAATAAAATAAATGTCAGTAATGCTAATGCAGCAGTGATGCCTGACAAGCGACCTCGGCCACCTGAGTTAATGTTGATCATTGATTGGCCAATCATCGCACAACCGCCCATCGCACCAAAGAAACCACTGGTGATATTACCTACACCTTGACCCACACATTCTTTATTACTTTGGCCACGAGTATTCGTCATTTCATCAATGACTGTTAGGGTTAACAATGACTCAATTAGACCGACCGCAGCTAAAATACAGGCGTAAGGTAAAATGATATAAAACGTTTCAAAATTAAATGGCACACTAGGAATTGAGAACGTAGGTAAATTACCCGCAATAGTTGCTGCGTCGTTACCGCTCATGGTTTTGAGAAAATCTAATACGTTACTCGTCTCTAAATTGAAACCAACAGCAATTGCGGTTACGGCTAAAATAGCGACTAAAGAAGAAGGTACTGCAGTGGTTAGTTTCGGTAAAAAGTGGATGATTGCCATGGTTAATACCACTAAACCTAGCATAATCATTAGAGGCTCTTGTGCCATCCAAATCATATTACCTGCAGCATCTTTGACTTTGAACTGGCCTAGTTGCGCTAAGAAAATCACTATAGCTAAACCATTAACAAAGCCAATCATTACAGGGTAAGGCACTATTCGGATAAATTTACCGAGTTTAAATACACCTGCTAAAATCTGAATCAGACCTGCTAACACGACAGCAGCAAACAAGTATTGTACACCGTGTTCAATCACTAACGACACCATGACTACAGCCATTGCACCTGTCGCGCCGGAAATCATACCTGGTCGCCCGCCAATTAATGCGGTGATCAAACCCATAATGAAGGCTGCGTATAGTCCAACCATAGGTTCTACATGGGCGACAAACGCGAAAGCAACCGCTTCTGGGATTAAGGCTAGCGCCACGGTTAATCCTGACAAAATATCGGCTTTACTACTACTTGTTTTATGGCGAATGAGATCGAACATTTAACCTCTGGTTTTAGTTTGTTAGTTAATCAAAAGGGTGGTTTTTAAATACAATTCAACTGTTGAATAGTGTCTGCGCCTGGATAAATTCAATGACGTTTTTTTGTTGAGTTTTTTCTATTAATCTTGTCAATAAAAAAGCCATGCTAAGCATGGCTTTATAAGTAATGGGGCGATTAGCCCCTTATTTAAGGTTACTCTCCAGGGCGAGTCATAACAGCAGATGCACTGTTATTTTTTGCTACTTTGGGAGTGTTACTTTCAGTTGCTTGGGCTTCATAAGTGCGCCCTTGAGGTACCGCTTTCTGTTCACGGACATCTACAGTTGGTTTAGTCATATCTGATGACACCATAGAGCCAAAGCGACTTGTTTTTACAGGTGCTTTGATCGATGGAGCAACTTCACTAGAAACCGTGGCTTCTATTGTCGTGGTGACTTCTTTTACAACTTCGGGTTTAGCTTGACGCACAATTGCAGCAGGCTTAGCCATTGGAGCTGATGCATTTGCCGCAACCGGTGCTTGTTTAGTTTCAACATCGACAGCCGTTTTAGCAACTTTTACTACAGCTTTAGTTTCAGAGACCTCAGGTGCTTTTACTTCTTGAGGTGCTTCCTTTTTCTCTACAGGAGTTTCTGTTATTTCAGCATTAACGGGTACCACAGTAGCTTTGTTAACTTCCGTATTCACAACTTCAACAGGCGTATTCACTACTTCAACTTGCGGAGTAACAGATTCAACAGGCGTATTAACGACTTCAGCAATAGTCTCAATAACAGGAGACAGCGCTAGGGTTTTACTAGCTTGTTCAGCGTCTAATTGCTTCTCTAGCTCTTCATTAGGTGTGAAAACTGCTGGTTGTGTAGATCCTGTTTCATCATCACGACGACGACGTTGACCCGCTGCACGTAAGTGGCGAGGGCTACGACGACTACGACGTTGACCTTCGCGGCCTTCAGCTTCGCTTTCTGGTGCAACATCTTCAGCACTGGTAATTGACTCATCAGTTACAGTGGCGACGTCAGCATTTGCAACTACCGTTTCATTGGCAGTATTAATATCAGCTTGAATTGGTTCAGCCTTAACTTCAACGATATTAGTTGTGTCAGTTTCAACTGATGCAGTATTCGTTTCAACTGGTGCAGTAACTGTAACATTTGTTGCTTCAGTCGCTTTTTCAGTATTCTCTTTACGAGTACGTGGAGCTCTTGTTTCTGATGTTTTTTCTTCAGAGTCTTTAGATGACTTTGAAACTTTTACCTCAGATGAAGCTACATCACTTGATTTATCATCAGCACTAATATCAGTAGCTGGTAATGTTTCATTTTGCTCATTTTCAATACGTACTTTACGACGCATATTACGGCGTTGGCGACGTTCACGAGCCGCTTCTTGTTTTGGAGACTTCTCTGCAATAACTTTAGTCTCTACTACATCGGTTTCATTGACTTGTAATGGCTTGTCAACTTTTTCAGCTCTTGGCTTGCTTTTGGCGTTGTCATCTTGAACTGTATTTCTGGTATTACGTTCATTACGCTTATTCTGAGGACGCGTTTCTGTGTTGTCTTTTGATTTTTCGCTGTCACTACGTTGACGACGACTATCGTTGCGACTTTCATTGCGTTTGTCATTACGGTTAGCGCTGTCGTTACGAGTGTCGTTACGACGGGTGTTACGACGAGTGTTTGTTTGAACCGCTTCTTTAGTTTGTACTGTTGCTTGGGGGGTCTTAACCTCTGCTTCAGTACCAGAAAATAATGCACTCACTGCCGACATTATTTTAGAAAAGAATCCTGGCTGATTAGAAGTTACAACAGGGACAACATTTATTGGTGTTGTTTTTACGTTATCTTCAGCGGTTTTTTGTGGCGCAGCGAAGCCTTTTAATGCAGGCTCTGGCGATGCTGCTCGTTCAAGTTTACGTGGTTCATACAATTTTGAAGCAGGCTGTTCAACACGTTTATAGCTAGATTCACTGACTTCCTCATCGCTTTTACGACGAACTACACGATACTCAGGTGTTTGCATGTGTGCATCTGGAATAATGTACACTTCAACTTGATGACGTTCTTCAGTAATACGTATCGCTTTACGTTTCTCGTTTAATAAGAACGCAGCAACATCAACCGGCACAATCGCTTCGATTTGTGTGGTGTTTTCTTTAATGGCTTCTTCTTCCATTAAACGTAAAATTGATAACGCTAAAGATTCGGTACTACGAATAGTGCCTTGACCATGACAGCGTGGACACAAATGTGCCGCGGACTCTTCAAGCGAAGGACGTAAACGTTGACGTGACATTTCCATTAAACCAAAGCGAGAAATACGGCCTAATTGGACACGAGCACGGTCATGATGTACTGCATCACGTAAACGGTTTTCTACTTCACGTTGATGACGCACTGGTGTCATGTCAATAAAGTCGATAACCACTAAACCGCCTAAGTCACGTAGACGTAATTGGCGAGCAATTTCATCCGCAGCTTCGAGGTTGGTATTAAGTGCTGTTTCTTCAATATCGCCGCCTTTAGTTGCACGGGCAGAGTTGATATCGATAGACGTTAACGCTTCTGTTGGG
>NZ_JACJFI010000246.1:0-3331 GCF_014164505.1 Shewanella sp. SG41-4
ATGATTATTAACATTGTTTACATCATATTCTAGACTCGTTACGTCACCTACCAAAGATAAATTGCCATCACGTTCAGGATTAATACTAAACGACACATCCTTAGTTTTTCCTGCTGCAATCTCGCCTAATTGACAAGTAAGCATGGTGCCTACAAGCGCGCACCCACTTGGTATTTGAGGTAACACAATATTAGAATCTAACATCACAGTCAGTGTCACACCACTGGCACTAGCATCACTTAAATTAAACACAGACCAAGTAATATTAACAGCACGGTCAACTTCAGGGTAACTAGGCATGAGGCTAGATAGTGCTAGATCGACATCTTGTAGCCCTACCCCACCTCCGGCACTCATATACCATACTGATACGCCATCTTGTTTGTCAAAAGTAATAATATCAAGCAAATTATCATTATTAATATCAAGCACTGTCACGGTACCAAGGGCCTCTGCATCAATAACATAATTACTAGGACGAATATCCTCAGGTCCATAATAATGCCAAATACTTACCCCATGAGACATCACTAATAAAAGCTCTGGAATACCATCAGCTTCTAGATCTGTCACAACAATATCATCAGCATTAGGGAACATGACGCTGCTTTTAATAAAGTCATTGCTAAAGGCATCCATAATTAAATGCCAGCCATTATCGTCTTTTACAAACAAATCAGCTTTGCCGTCATTATCTAAATCGGTATTAATCAAACGTTGAACACCTTGTGTCAACGAAACCACTGCACTTGAAACCCAATCATTATCATCAGGAGTCAATAACACAGGCGCTTGATTCTCTACTCCAACTAAAAGCTTTATTACACCATCGGTAGCAATGGCAGAAAGCGCAGTAATCTTAGACTCTGACGATGTTATAACGTCGGTAACAGCTGATACTTGTTGAGGTCCTTTTGCCGCGCTAAAAGACGGTAATGAAAAAGGAATAGGCACTAAATTAACAGTAGGAGAACCAGAGCCAACTCCAGAATAAATAGCAACTTGAGGTTGATATACACCCGCTAAAACGACTTCTGAGTAACCATCAAAATCAAAGTCAACAATTAACATAACATCTGCTTTGACATCGTCTAGATTCTCAATCGAAGTGACTGCAAATAGTCCATCGAGCATATATGCGCGATTTCCAGCAATGTCACCGCCAGTAGTAATAATGTCAATGTTGCCATCTACATTAATATCTGTAGCGGTAAACGAAGTCACAGCTTGATTTAACACTACCTTAGCACCAGGAGTAAGCTGACCAAGACCGTCATTAATCATAATTTGGATAGCTAATTCATCAGGTAGATAAACCAGTAAATCCGTAAAGCTATCTGCATTCATATCAACTGCATACCCTAACGACGCAGGGACACTGGTTAACACTTTTCCTGGTAATATGGACAAGGTATTAGCCAACAATATGCTGGCGTCGCGGTCAAATACTTCATTGTTTACGTTAGTAGCCGTGACAGAAATGCTCGCTGAGCTGAATCCTGAATCGACGTTATCTACCATTAACTCAATAATTCGGCTTAATGAATCACCAATGGCGAGCTCATCTGCAACAATACAATCGATTACACCAGTAGATTGTTCAGAACACTCATTAGGCAGCGCAACAATTAAAAATTCACTACCAAAGGTCAGTTGATAATTCAGACCTAGTGCTGCGGTATAACCATTATTGACAATATCGACAACTAGGTTAACTTTTTGTCCCACTATTGCAGGGGCTGGTGAAAAGTAAATATTCACTCCAAGTTCGGTATCAGTTGGTTGAGAAACAACCAAACTAAAGCGCTGTATCACCGGAAGATCTACAATTGCGTCAGTTACACTGACTTCAACCTCAAATGTCATATCAGCCGACTCAGCTGGCGGAGTTCCGACTAATTGATTAGCAGAGTTAAGAGACAACCATTCTGGAGCCGAAACAACTGCCACCGTTAAAGAAGCATCTACATCAGCATCAGAAACCACAACATCGTATTGATATGGTGCAAATACACTTGCTTCGGTTATGGGTTCCGACTCAAATACTGGTGCATCATTAACATTAATAACTTCAATATCAAATGCAGGTAATTCAACCTCAATGGTGCCATCAGACACTGAGATAACAATACTCAATGTCACCCCAACATCATCATTACTCGGAATACCGCTAAGCGTACCATCGGTATCGCTAAATTTAGCCCATGTAGGTTTATTGACGATAATAAAGCTAAGAGAATCATCTTCATCAGCATCAGTTACATCAGGTTTAAAGGTATAAGATTCGTCTTCATTAATCGACAGTAAAGGTGTACCCATTATTTCGGGTGCATCATTAACATTACTCACGTCAATGCTAAAGCTCTGTTCGGCGTGTAAACCAGCATTATCAGTCACAGTTAAAGTCACCGAATGACTACCCACATCAGCATTAGTCGGCGTTCCACTTAATATACCGCTGACGGTATCAAAGCTTAACCAATCGGGTTTAACAGAAGCATTAAAGCTTAAGCTATCACCCGTATCAGCATCTGTAGCCACCAAAGTGTAATTATAAATCTGATCTTGTGTCGCTGATAATACCGCTATAGAGCTAATCACTGGTGCATCATTAACATTATTCACGCTAATGCTAAAGTTTTGCTCAGCACTTAAGCCTGCACCATCTGTCACTTTTAGAGTAACAACATGACTACCCACATCTGCATTAGTTGGTGTACCGCTTAACACCCCTGTTGCGGTATTAAAGTTCAACCAATCAGGTTTCACAACTGCACTAAAGGTTAAGACATCACCGCTATCGTCATCAAGCACTACAAATGTGTATTGATAAACTTGATCCTGCATTGCCGTCACTATTGCGGCTGAGCTGATCACTGGTACATCATTAGTGTTGGCCACGTTAATACTAAATGCGGTTAATGCGCTGGTTACCGTGCCATCGTTGACACTGATCACTATCCCAGAGGTCGAACCCACATCGGCATTGGTTGGCGTACCGCTTAACAAGCCCGTTGCGACATTAAAGCTGGCCCACGTCGGTTTATTAGTAATGCTAAAGCTTAAGCTATCGCCACTGTCATCATCACTGACACTTGGGGTAAAGCTGTAAGCACTGTCTTCATTGACTGAGGTCGCAGGACTGCCAGATATCACCGGCGCATCATTGGTGTTGGCCACGCTAATACTAAACGCATTTAAGGCGATGGTTACCGTGCCATCATTGACACTGATCACAATCCCGGAAGTGGTGCCCACATCCGCATTAGTTGGCGTACCGTTTAACAAGCCCGTTGCGACATTAAAGCTAGCCCACGTCGGTTTGTTGGTA
>NZ_JACJFI010000246.1:3431-5808 GCF_014164505.1 Shewanella sp. SG41-4
TGCCATCATTGACACTGATCACAATCCCGGAAGTGGTGCCCACATCCGCATTAGTTGGCGTACCGTTTAACAAGCCCGTTGCGACATTAAAGCTAGCCCACGTCGGTTTGTTGGTAATGCTAAAGGTAAAGCTATCACCGCTGTCGTCATCGCTAACATTTGGGGTAAAGCTGTAAACACTGTCTTCATTGACTGAGGTGTTAGGACTGCCGGAGATCACCGGCGCATCATTGGTGTTGGCCACGCTAATACTAAACGCGGTTAAGGCGATGGTTACACTGCCATCGTTGACACTGATCACAATCCCAGAGGTCGTACCCACATCGGCATTGGTTGGCGTACCGCTTAACAAGCCCGTTGCGACATTAAAGCTAGCCCATGTCGGTTTGTTGCTAATGCTAAAGGTTAACGTATCGCCGCTATCGTTATCACTCACGCTTGGGGTAAAGCTGTAAACACTGTCTTCATTGACTGAGGTAACAGGACTGCCAGATATCACTGGTGCATCATTAAAATCATATACAACAGAATAACTGGTAGATGCAGTATTACTATTATTTAACGTATCAACCGCAACTGCTGCATCAACAGCAAGACTCACTGTCGATTGTGCAATAGGTGATACTGCAACGGTATACTGTTTGCCATCTACATTAGTAAATGCTGATAAATTAGCATTAGTCACTTGAATGTCATTAACGTCAAAACCAGTGACTAATTCACTAAAATCGATAGTAGCGGTAAACCCCACGGTTACGGTGCCGGAAGGCCCACTAATACTAACGCTTGGCAGTACATCATCGTAAGTCACATTTAAAGAATTAGAAGCATTATTGCCGTTTCCTGCACTGTCACTCGCCGCACTATCGACAACACTTAACCCTACGGCAGTTTCTCCTGTCGCACTAACGACAACAGAATATGTTTTGGCATCAATTGTCTGAAAATTAGATAAGCTGCCATTAACAACTGAAATATCGTTTATATCAAAACCTGATACATTCTCATCGAACACGATATTAACTGTAAAATCAGCAGTTTGATTTAACGAGGCAGTACTCAACACCACACTAGGCTTAAGTGTATCGACAACAAACACGCTCGAAGGTCCTGCTGAAGGAGCAAGGTTAGTACTATAACGAGCCGTACCCGCGACTAAACTTATACCTAATGAACCATTACCAACGATATTATCTAAACTCACCGTCACACTGCTGGTATCACCATTCAACACGGTAATATCCGCATTAGCGGTGCCCGTTGTATTAAGAGTCACTTCATTAGAGTTTAAATCGACTTGTTCAACATCAACATAATTAACGGTATACGTTACAGGGCCAGAATTAACCAACACGCTCGATGGGTTACTCAAAGTTAAACTCGGGGTAGCAACTATGGGAGTTGATTGATATTCAAACACTATATCAATCGCCGCTTTATTACCCACTGTGCCATCTAGAATATCAAAGGCAGCATCTGCACCTATTTGTAGAGTGACATCACCATTAGCCGTAGGCGTTACTTCAACGGTATAGCTTGAACCGGTTCCTGTAAAACCAGTTAAACTTGCATTAACGGCATTAATACCTGTCTCATCAAAACCAGTAACATCATCAGAAAAGTTAATCGACAGGGTAACGATAGATTCAGAGGTTGGGCTAGACACATCAATTGATGTAACAACCGTCAACTCATTAACATTCAAATTAGCAACAGCCGGGCTTATCGATGTATTGACTCCACCAATGGTCGCAGACAAATTACTGCTAACCGATAAATAATTATTAGCAACGACTGTACTGGGAATGTTTAAGGTGATCGTTAATGCACACTGATCACCATTTGCAACATCAACACCACTCACAACTAGAGTAGTACCTCCTGTACCAGAAGTTGCCGAACCTGCACCACAAAATGCATTTTGATTAGCTGATGCTATTGTTGTTCCCGATATAAAAGAACTAAAGCTTTGTGTAAAAAAAATACTCGTTGCATCCCCTGCACCGGATTCGTTCGTTAGCAAATAAATCACATCAACTTGAGTTCCGCCAGTGCCCACCCGTATGGCATTGTCAGAGAAAGATTGGCTAAATCGTAAACCACTGACAATAAGTGAAGCTACACCACCGGACTTGACTACGGCATTTGCAGCAACGACAGCTCCTACATCAGAGCTTGAAAACTGAAAGTTACTTCCAACCGTACCGGCTGGTAATTGAACTGGAACCGAAAACGAGCATGACTCTCCAGGCGTTAACATGCCGCTAGAAAAAGATAACGTTGATGTACCGCTTATCGTCGATCCTGTGCCACAAACATTTGATATAGGTAATCCTGTCGCCACTAAACCAGACAACCCAGCATCTAAGTCCAATGT
>NZ_JACJFI010000247.1 GCF_014164505.1 Shewanella sp. SG41-4
TCTATTGCGTAGTTTCATTACCGCCGCTTCTGCTAAATAAGCCACCGTAATTGCGAGTAATAATTGAACTAACGTGCCATAACCAAAATAATAGCTTTGTACTGCAATACCTGGAATAAGGCATAGCGCCACACGCTTCATTACCGTATTGGTGTGTAACGTTGTGCTGACATGTGGAGATGAGGCAATTTTAAATGCCATAGTTATAGTTCCTCTTGCTTAGCACTGTTAGCGAGTTTTTTTGCTTTCGCTTTAGCAACCGCGGCAGCAATTCTAGCCTTTTTGTCATCAACTGGGATTGCTGCACTTGTTGTATCAGCTTCACTTGCTGGATTAACTTCCTTTGCGGTATTGATAGCTTTTTCAATGACAATTACATATCCATTTTGATCGGCAGAGTCATTGGCTAATGCCGCTTTTTTGGCTTTCGCTTTAGCAACCGCCGCAGCAATTTTAGCTTTTTTGTCATCGACAGGAGTTACTGCAATTGGTGAAACAACTTCAGCCGTTGGGTCAACAACGCTTATGGCGTTGATAGCCTTATCTGTAACAATCTCATCAGCAGTGGCAGACTCATTAGCTAATGCCGCTTTCTTGGCTTTAGCTTTGGCGACGGCAGCAGCAATTTTTGCTTTTTTGTCATCGACAGGAGTTACTGCAATTGGTGTGACAACTTCAGTCGTTGGATCAACAACGCTTATGGAATTGCTAGCCTTATCTGTAGCAATCTCATCAGCAGCGGCAGATTCATTAGCTAATGCCGCTTTCTTGGCTTTAGCTTTGGCAACGGCGGCAGCAATTTTAGCTTTTTTGTCATCGACAGGATCTGATGCAATTGTGGTAGCGGCATCATTCATTGAACCGATAGCGTTATCGGAACCTGTGTCATCTGAGGTAGGCGACTGATTAGCCAATGCAGCTTTTTTGGCTTTAGCTCTAGCTACCGCGGCAGCAATTTGTGCTTTTTTAATATTGACGGGATCGATGGTGTCGGCAGAAATATCATTTGTTACCGCAACGATATCAACTTGATTCTCCATTGCAGTCTGAGCAGCCAAAGCAGCCTTTTTAGCTTTCGCACGTTCAATAGCAGCATTTACCGCTGTTTTCTTCGCGTTGGTACTGTCTATTGGCGCTGTAAGCGTATTGGAATCTGTTGTTGCTTCAGCTGCGATACCTTCAGCTGCTTGGGCTTTTTTGGCTGCGATACGCGCCATCGCCGCGGCTACCGCATCTTTATCACCCGATTTCATATTCGCTTGGCGTTTAGCCGCTGCTAGTTTTGATTTTTCTTCTCGAGCATTTTTTTCATCTTCAAGTCGTTGTAAACGTGTTTCGAAACGCAGTTTTGCTTTTTCAGCTTGTAACTTTTCTTCAGCGGCATTCTTCAACGCTGATTTCGCGACGCGATAATATTCAACTAAAGGAATGTCACTTGGGCATACGTAGCTGCAACAACCGCATTCAATACAATCTTTTAAGTTAAAACTTGCGGCCTTGTCGTATTCCTCAGCTTTTGCGTGCCAGAATAGCTGTTGCGGTAACAATAACGCCGGGCAGGCGACGGCACACTCACCACAACGAATACAGGCTTTCTCATCTGGATCAGGAGCTATTTCTGTTTGGCTTGGTACCAATAAACAGTTGGTGCCTTTTAATATTGGTACATCAAGATCGGCTAATGCGTATCCCATCATGGGGCCGCCAACGATAACTTTTTGTGAACTTTCTGGCTGGAAGTTGACTTGACTAAGGGCATCTTTAACTGTTGTGCCTATTCTAAGCCAATAGTTTCCAGGTTTGCCGATGGATTTACCGGTTAACGTCACCACGCGTTCAATGAGTGGTTTACCCTGTAATACCGCTTCTTGGATTGCAAAGGCAGTACCGACGTTATGCACAACAATACCGAGTTGGGCAGGTATAGCTCCACTGGGTACTTCTTTGCCAGTAATAATTTGTATAAGTTGTTTTTCGCCACCAGAAGGGTACTTGGTCGGAATAACGGTGACACGGACCATATCGTTAGGTAATGAGCTACGACGAATAGCTGATTCCATCGCTTGAGCCGCTTCAGGTTTATTATCTTCTATGGCGATGATGATACGCTGTGGGCTAAGTAAATGATGAATAATACTAATACCCGTTAATATTTCATCACTGTATTCACGCATTAATCGATCATCAGCACTGATGTAGGGTTCGCACTCCACTCCATTAATAATGACTAAATCAATTTCACTCGCTGGGTTGAGTTTGACATGACTGGGAAACGCTGCGCCGCCCATTCCTGCAATACCTGCTTGCTTAATTTTGGCTAATATAGCAGGTTTTGACAGCTGTTCAATCTGACTTGAGGTAAGTTCGCACCACGTATCTTGCCCATCGGCTTCGATAATGCAACTTAGCACAGGCAATGAAGAGGGATGGTTGCTTCCGTGTTGCTCTATTGCGAAAACGGTCCCAGAAGTAGGGGCATGAACGGGTAAATAAATAAACCCAGAACCTTCTGTGAGTGGTTGTCCTGTTAAGACCCTGTCACCAACCTTGACACTTAAAGTCGCTTGTTGGCCAACAAGGGGAACGGGTACCACAAATCTCGATTGCAGTGGCAAAGGTGCGATGCTGCTTTGATTGGAAAGTGATTTAAGTTCAGGTGGGTGGATCCCGCCAGGAGAGCGCCACAAAGTACCTTTATCTAATTGCTCTAATAACGTTAACACCGTTTTTCCTCTTGCTCAGGATCGATCACGTTGACAGGGATAGCGTGCAACTTCCAATCCCAGTTTTGTATTGTGGTTTCAACTGGGATCATATCAATACAATCTACAGGGCAAGGCTCAACGCATAAGTCACAGCCGGTACAATCTTTGGCAATAACGGTATGCATTAATTTGCCGGCGCCTAAAATGGCATCAACTGGGCAGGCTTGAATACATTTGGTACAACCAATACATTCATCTTCACGGATGTAGGCTACTTTTTTTACACTGGCTTGTGCCTCTTCACCTAATGCTTCAGGTTCAACGCCCATTAGCTCGGCAATTTTTTCCATGGTAGCTGTACCACCTGGAGGGCATTTATTGATTTTATCGCCATTAGCAATAGCCTCTGCATAGGGGCGGCAACCAGGGTAACCACACTGACCACATTGAGTTTGTGGTAGCAAAGTTTCAACTTGATCAATAATAGGGTTACCTTCAACTTTAAATTTCTTTGATGCAAACCCTAAAATAACGCCAAACACTATTGCTAATGCACTTAATACAGCAACAGCAAGTAATATACTCGATATCATTAGTTAACTAGCCCCGCAAACCCCATAAAGGCTAATGACATTAAACCAGCGGTGATCATGGCAATAGCACCACCTTTAAAAGGTAAGGGCACATCAGCAGCGGCTAATCGCTCGCGCATGGCTGAAAATAAAATTAGCACTAATGAAAATCCAACCGCTGCACCAAAACCATAAATAGCCGATTGAATAAAGTTATGGTCTTCATTGACGTTAAGTAAAGCCACGCCTAATACAGCGCAGTTCGTCGTGATCAGCGGCAAGTAAATGCCCAGTGCACGATGTAAAGAGGCACTGGTTTTTTGCACAACCATCTCGGTAAATTGAACTACTACGGCAATAACCAAAATAAAGCTCATCGTACGTAAGTAGTTGAGGTCAAATGGTTGCAGTAAAAACTCATTGGTTAGATAACTCAGAATAGAGGCTAGGGTCAATACAAACGTGGTTGCCATCGACATGCCAATTGCTGACGCCAATTTGCTCGACACCCCCATAAAAGGGCATAGACCTAAGAATTTTACCAGAACGAAGTTATTCACCAGCACTGTGCCGATCAACAGGAGAAGGTACTCTGTCATTGCTACAATTTTTTGACCAATAGATCCTAGTATTATCTTAGGTTTGGCGCCGATAAACAACGGATAAAAAATAAGGTTAAACATAAAATGTTTAACCTTGGAATAAAATCGCTATTTTTACCGTTTGTTAACGTCATTTTTACTGTTTAGTTAACAACACTTCAGGTTTGGCAATATAATATCCTTGTAGACCATCCACTAAGAGTTTTTCAAGGGTGAGCTTTTCATCTTGTTTTTCAACACCGGTGGCAATAACTCGAATACTGATGCGTTTGGCAATATCAACAATCATCCTTATAAAGAATTTATTGTTGTTATCTTGTTCAATATTATCACTGTAACTGCTGTCTAATTTTATAAAGTCAGGACGGACTTCTCGGAAAAATTTAAAAGAAGTAAATCCTAAACCAAAGTGTTCAACAGCGATTTTTGCGCCAACTTTATGGATCTCAGTGACAAATTTATGACTCGACTCTAAATTAGCCTGCATTCCAGACTCATTGAGTTCAAATACTAATCGAGCAGCAGTAGCACGATGCTTAGATAATAAATCCTTCAACCACATGGTAAAACTGTCTTGCAGTGCAGAAGATGCACTAATGTTTACTCCCATTTGGCCTGATATACCTGGATTTTCACTCAAGACTTTAATGGTCTGTGTGACTATCATTTTATCGAGTTCAACACTCATTCCATAACGTTCAGCCATCGCAATCACTGTGGTTGTGGGTAAATGTTTACCGTCTGAGTTATAAAATCGAGTCAAAAGTTCACGGTAAACTTCGGTGTCATTATTACAAGGCTGAATCGGTTGTTGATAGAATTTTATGCTTCGACGACTAATCAAGTCGTCAATGGTGACTTTCCAATGTTCAGTACCAAATTGTTCATTCGCGGATAATTTTTCTAATTGATAGTAGCGATTAGGTCCGAGCGTTTGTGCCACACTGACAGCGGTATCGGCTAATGCCATCAAGGCCAATGGTTCATTTCCTTGTTGGTAAGGCACCATACCCGCATGAGCAATAGAGTCACTTTTGGTACTTTGGGCATATTCATCTAGGTGACGCTTAAGTTGCTCTAAAAATCGTTCACCCTCTTTAAGCGTAATACTGTCAATGAAAACAGCAAAATCTCCGCTGGATACTCGAAAACACTCACACAATCCGAGGTTCGTTACTGATTTTCGAATACATGTAGCAAGTTTAGCCAAATAATCATCGCCAGCAGCGCGGCCATGAAGTTGATTAACCGTTGCCAGTTCTGCTGCCTTAATAACAACGAGGACACCATGCTGTTGTTTATCTGTTTTGCTAATAGCGTCAATATGTTGTGTAAAGCGTTGCCGAGTAGAAAAGCCACTGACGGGATCTTGATAAGCCGCTTTGGTTAATTGCTCATTTTCTTTGCGAACGCGATCTAGACTGAGTTTTAATTGGCTACGACATATTTCTAATGCCTTACCGATGGGGTGGAGTACCCCTGGGAAGCGAGATTTTTCAATGGCTAAAAATGATAAGTCTGGTATATGAGTAATGTATTCGGCTGCATAGTTAATTCTTTTACGATGTAATTGCATTAACACCGCAAATAACAACATCAAAGCGATATAAGCGGTAATCAATAACGTCGCCGTTTGTTCTAAATCATTAAAACTTGGTGACAACACACTCGCTGTGTCTAACCTAATTTGTAAGCGCCCGTCAGGTAGATCTTGCACATGGCCTAATTCAACATTAAAAAGCTCGCTGGCAAAATCGTCTGAAGGACGAAGTAAGCTACCATGAGTAAAATTTTCATTGCTGTCGGTATTATGGATATATTGGAAAAACTGAAAAGAATAAGCTTTAGACATCCGCTGATATAGTGCTTCACCGCTGCCATGCCATTGATCAATAGTTTGCAC
>NZ_JACJFI010000248.1 GCF_014164505.1 Shewanella sp. SG41-4
GCTTGCAGTATTAATTGGCGTCGGTATTTTCCTGCTTTACGATCCAGTGGAGCCGGGATAGGGCCAATAATTTCAAAGTCTTTATCTTGTGGTAATAGCTCGCTGGTGCGGGCAAGAAAAGCATCTGCATCTTCAGCTAAATGTGCTTCTGCGCGAATTAGAACCATGTGCCAAGCAGGTGGTAACAATGCTTGTTGACGCTCTTTTAGCTGACTACGAGCAAACTCGCCATAACCGCGTTTCAATAAATCACGTAAAATGGGGTTATCACTTTGATGGGTTTGCAGTAGCACTTTGCCGGGTTTGTCTGCGCGGCCAGCGCGGCCAGACACTTGAGTATATAGCTGGCCAAAACGTTCTGGCGCACGAAAGTCTGCACTGAACAATGCGCCATCAACATCCAATAACCCTACAAGGGTGACATCTGGAAAGTGATGTCCTTTGGCGAGCATTTGGGTGCCGACCAAAATTTTATATTTACCCATGTAAATCCCTTTGAGCTGTTGTTCAAGGGAGCCTTTACGTCTGGTGGTATCTCGGTCGATGCGGACAACCGGGAATTTGGGAAACAGTTTAATCAGTTCTTGTTCTAGCTGTTCAGTGCCCAAACCGTGACCCATTAGCATGGTACTACCACATTGATGGCATTGGCGTGGGATAGCGTATTGATTACCGCAGTGATGGCAACAAATCTCGTTTAAGCCTTGATGGACAGTAAAAAAGGCATCACAACGATCGCACTCATGTAAATGGCCGCATTCATGACAAAGCAAGGCCGGAGCAAATCCGCGGCGGTTTAGAAATAGCAGTACCTGATTACCCGCATCAAGGTGCATACGCATTTCATTAATTAATGATGTCGACATGCCCGCTTTTAATGGTTGCGAGGTGATATCGACAATACCTTGCTTAACCTTTTGCGCCGCACCAGCTCGTTCACTCAGTTCCAGGTGATGATAACGGCCAGATAATGCATTTTGTAACGTTTCTAATGATGGTGTTGCGGAGCCTAGTACCACTTGAATATCTTCAAGATGCCCACGCATTACGGCTAAATCACGCGCGTGATAACGCACACCTTCCTGTTGCTTAAAGCTGCTGTCATGCTCTTCATCAAGAATAATTAACCCTGGATAAGCCATTGGGGTAAAGAGTGCAGAGCGAGTGCCAATGATAATAGCCGCTTCACCGACACGAGCCTGACGCCAAGCTTCTAAGCGTTGATTATCGGTTAATCCGGAATGTATTACGGCAATATTGACTTCAAAACGACGCTTGAAACGATTAATGGTTTGCGGTGTTAAGCCAATTTCAGGCACGAGGATCAGTGCTTGTTTACCTTGTTTTAAAATTGTTTCAAGCAAGGTGAGGTAAACTTCGGTTTTACCAGAGCCGGTAATCCCTTCCAATAACGTGCAATGAAACCCCTGCTGCTGAGTGAGTACAGAAACGGCAACGGCTTGTTGTTTGTTCAGCTTATGGGGTGACTCATTCATAATAAGCTGTTGACGCCAGCTTAAATCATGGCTGAGCACTTTTTGTTGCCGTTCAATCCATTGTTTTTGTTCTAATGCTTTTAAAGCCGCTTTGCTTAATTGTTGGGTGGTGAACTCATCTTGGCTGATGGGGTTTGCAAGCAATAACTCGTACAGTTTTTTCTGTGCAGGGGCGCGTTTTAAAACACTAGAATCTGCACTGCGACCTTCGGGGCTTAAATGATATTCAACCACCGCTTGCGGCGCCGCTTCGAGGCCTTTCCTCAACGCGACAGGCAACGCTTGGCTAAGCATTTGCCCTTGAGTGGTAAAGTAATACCGGGCAGCCCAGAGGGTTAATTTATATAGCGAATCGGGTAACAATGGGGCATCATCTAGTACCGCAGTGACAGATTTTATTTGTTGCGGCGCTAAGTCACATTTATCAGTAATAGCGGTAATTAAGCCAATGAGTTGTTGTGGACCGAAAGGGACTTTAACTCTAAGGCCGATTTGCAATCCTGCTTGTTGTTCGTCTTTTACACGATAACTAAAGTTTCTGCGTAATGGGACGGGTAAGGCGACTTCAACAAACACGGGCATAAGGCTTCATCATTTTTCAATTCGATAGTGGATTGCGGATCAGTTTACCTCTAAGTGTCATCAAAGAGATAGGGCAACATTTATATGCGTAAAGGACTTATTGAAGTCATCATCTTTGTATTTGGATTATTGGGCTATATTGCGACATCAATGGCTCAAGTGAATCATGTCAGTATCAATAGCCGTCAATTTGAATTGAATAATCTCCCGCAATTAAAGATCAACATCGTGGCACAAAATGATGATGCGTCGCGGTTAGGTTTTTATATTCGCCAGTTGGATGACAGTTTGGATGGTAGGAACGTGCTGCAACAGAAGTTAACTGTGCAGGGGATTAATCGCTTTTTATTACAACTTAGTGGCACAGACATTATTAATGACTCAAATGCGCAGTTAATTATTACCGAGAATACAGCGACTGGAGCGGTTACGTTAGCCGTAATAGCCTTATTTGATGCACCGTATTCAGTTAATAGTGCAACCTTAACCTCCAATGTTGGTAACCCTCGGGTATCGCCAGTAGCCAACATCACGAGTGCAAGAGTTTCCAAAAGTCGCCAAGATGACAGCCGTTTGGCTCCAGCGTCATCTGTACCAGAACGACAACCAGCACCATCCCCAATTGAAACATCTCAACAGGCGAGATGTTTAATTGAGCGAGATAATAGTGACACATTGTGGCGTATAGCAAACCGTTATAAAGATCAGTGGCACACCAGTGTATATGGTGCGATGTTAGCCATTTTCGAGGCTAACTTATTGGCTTTTTCCAAGCAAAGAATTCATTTATTACTAAAAGATGTAGCATTGAATTGCCCATCAACGGCTATTTTAACCGAATACAATAATAAAGCGGTGGACAAAAAAGTATTTGAGGCTGTTGAAGCAAAACATGCCGTTAAATAGAGCTATTGATAATATATCTTGGTTAAAAGCTGCATAAGATCGAGTAATTACTCTTGTTTGTCAGTAATTGGTTGCAGCTGATAATGTTAATTTATATAGTTGCTTGCGTTAACACTTTTGCATTAGAGTCATAATCAGAGTAAAACGGAGAAAACAATCATAAATTACAGCTCAATAAGCTTAACTAAAAATAATAATATTAAGAAATAAGTGTCGAAGCATATTGAATTTAGTGGATTTACGGCGTGGATTTACGCTGAGTTGAAGTGGTTTATAAGTGAAAGGATTGATTTGATGAAAAGCTTTAAGCTGCTAGCAATATTAGCATTACTGGCTGTGGATAGTATTTCAGTTGTTAGAGCAGAAGTCAGTCATATTAGTATTGATACCATTCCATTTGAAAGTGGTCAATTACCTCAACTAAGCGTCAATATCATAACCGATCATCATGATTTATCGCGACTGACTTTTTATTTACGCCAAATCTATCACGACAATATTGTGTTAGAAAAGCTTGTTGTTGAACGACACGATAATGATATTTTTGTGTTAAGTGGAACAGAGCAAATACGTGACCCTGATGCGGCATTAATTGTTTCTGAATACCGTAATGCTAAATGGCTACAGTATTCGCCTGTACCTTTATTCTCTAAAGCCATTGCTCAGAGTAAGTACCAACCAGTAGCCATTAAAACGATGAAGTCAGCTTCGGCATCACTGACTCCAGTGCCTACGCCAATTAATCGTAATACCAGCGAGATACCTCAGGTAGCGACAACACAACAAAATCTGAATGATTGCCAGATTAACCCGTTACCGAATGATACGTTATGGAAAATAGCGGTGCGCTATCGTAATCAATGGAATTCAAACATTTATGGTGCAATGCTTGCCCTTTATCAAACGAATCCATCAGCGTTCTATCAAGATAAAATTAGTCTACTGCAATTAGGCAGTTCGTTAAGCTGCCCATCGATAGCGACTCTTTCGCGCTATCAAAATGTCGCTGTAGATAAAATTACATTCGACAATTTAGTGGCCAGTCAACGTGGTAAACCCCAAGTAGGAAAAATACCCACACTACCCTTGCCTGCAGCTGTTATTGCTACTCAGCCTATATCGAATAATGATTCAATGAATGTCTCGATGAATGATATGGATAGTAAAAAATCTGAAAGTAATGCGTTATTGGCCGCTATTCATGAAACGAAAATATCGCCTCAGCCATTACCAATCAAGACGGTAGCTAAGGTATCTATACCGACTCATAAGCAAGATAAAATCTGCTTAATTGATAAATCACCTCAAGACACTCTATGGCGAGTTGCCGACCGCTATTATCGACAATGGCAAATCAGTGTATATGGTGCAATGCTGGCTATTTATGAGGCAAACCCTAAAGCGTTTGCCAATGGTAAAATTTACTTATTGATGTCAGATAGCCGCTTACAATGCCCATCTGGTGAGATGTTAAAGCAATATCAAAGTGCGTCTAAGGCACAAATTACCTATGAGGCGCTAGAGCGTACTCATCGACAATACTAGTATTGCTTAGAAATTCTACTTGTTTGTGTATTAGAGACACTGTATTATCTCGCGCCTAAAACATATTGTTATTAACTGCATGTGGTGCTCAACTTCGGGTTGGGAGAGCGACATGGCCTTCAATTTAAGGTAGCCCAAAATGAAAACAGGTATTCACCCAAATTACGCTGAAATTACTGCAACTTGTACTTGTGGTAACATCATCAAAGTGAACTCAACTGCAGGCAAAAGCCTACACTTGGACGTATGTGGTGCATGTCACCCATTCTACACTGGTACTCAGAAAGTTGTTGATACTGGTGGTCGTATTGACAAGTTCAACAAGCGTTTTGGTGTTCTTGGTAAAAAGTAATTGCATTGTTAATTACTCAAAAAAAGGTGCCTTTGGCACCTTTTTTGTTTTTTATATTGCAATCGTATTGTGCTGTGAAGAAAACTAATTTTTTAGTGGTAAACAATACAAAAAAACACAAATCCCGCTTTATTGTTATTTAGACAAAATAAACTGCAAATATCGATGTCTATATCCGATTCCTATCGTAAATCTTGTTATTTTCCTACATTTTTAACTTATTGATTTATATATATTCATGTTCGATTAGTTAGAGTAATAAAACGTACCCTCTATTTTGACTCACAACACCTCCAGTCACTAAGTTTTTGATTTATATAATCCTTGTATTAGCGTATTGTTATTAAAATTTTAGATGGCCTGTTCGCTCACTGTTAATGTGGAGTGCGGATCATACTTTCCTCCATAGATAGCGCATTTCAGGATGTATAAAATGTCAGATATTCGTCAACAAGCACTCGATTATCATGAATTTCCGGTACCAGGCAAAACAGCTGTTTGCCTAACAAAACCGGCTCAATCAAGCCACGATCTCGCGTTGGCATATAGTCCTGGTGTGGCAGAGCCTGTTAGAGAGATTGCATCTGATCCTGAAAATGCCTATCGGTATACTAATAAAGGCAATACGGTCGCGGTTATTACCAACGGGACCGCTATTTTAGGTTTAGGCAATTTAGG
The DNA here is from genome assembly GCF_014164505.1 of Shewanella sp. SG41-4. Lineage (GTDB taxonomy): Bacteria > Pseudomonadota > Gammaproteobacteria > Enterobacterales > Shewanellaceae > Shewanella. The sequence continues at coordinate 5,560 of NZ_JACJFI010000248.1, forward strand.
CCCGTTAGCGTCAAAACCTGTTATGGAAGGCAAATCACTTCTGTTTAAACGGTTTGCTAATATTGATTCGATTGATATTGAGGTGAAGCACCGCACAACAGAAGACTTCATTAATACTGTCGAATCTATTGCTGATACTTTTGGTGGGATTAATTTAGAAG
>NZ_JACJFI010000249.1 GCF_014164505.1 Shewanella sp. SG41-4
AAACCAAGTTACGACTAATACGAAGGTTCCAGTTTTGCGAATAAACGCGCTTGTCTCCTTCATAAGCGTCTAGTTCTGCATCCAGATAAAAATAAAACTCATCGCAGTGCAGTAAGGTTCGAGTGACGGTCTCTACAGCCCAGTCACCTCGCTTAAACCCCCATCGCCAGAGAGTTTTACCCTGTGCTGATTGAAAGTCATCACGCTGATAGGAGTACCACTCATTCGCTTCGCGGTTCACAATCAAGTCGATATCTTCGAGGAGGTAAGTACCGTTGTCGTTAATGACTTCTAAAGTAGACAAATCCTTGTCCAGTTCGCGGATTACTCGCCAGTTATGATGTCCTTCTATAAGTTGCTGCTTGGCACCACTTACGGAAGCCTTAGGATCAAGGAAAGTTATCGTTTCTTCACGTGGGATTCGACTTGGCAATATCACCCGACTGCAACCAGTGTAAATCTTGAGTTGTGTCGACTCTGCTGGAGGCCAAGCTAGCGGAAAATAAGAGGAAGAAATTGCAATTCGGATCCGGTGGCCCTTAGGGAAGGTCTGCGCGATACCGTTAAGCTGAAGCTTTACCCAATAGCGCTTATTTGGTTGCAGTGGAGTCGGATTTTCATGGCTATCTCTATGGGTCAGATTCAGCAGGCCGTATGTTACTCTCGAGCTTTTGTTGTCTGGATGCACATCAGATAGACGCACAGCGATCATTGCCATTGGCTTACTGGCCGATATTTCTAGCTCGATTACCACCGCGCCCATGATCTCAAGCGAGGTGTCCAGAGCCTCACTTGTGAAAACTAACGCGCCGCCTTCTTCTTCACGCTGATCATGGGGAAGATCTGGTGTTGTGCTATATGAACACCATTTACCCGCAAACAGACCGTTACTTAATGGCGACTGCAAGCACAGCTCTTCCTCAGCAACTTCTGCAAATTCATCTACCAATCGATATTTATCAAGCTTGAAGGCAAGTGTACCAATATTGGATGACGGCCAAGATGGTTCGCTGACCCAGCGGCCAAAGCGTTGATGGTAAGACGTTGACGGAGGCATACTGTCCAGCATCCATGCCCGCAGCATGGGTTCGTCCATAATGCCGGTCTCAATACCTTTCAACCATTTATCCCACCACCGCAGACATTCCTGCAAAAAACCAATTGCAGGGCCGGGCACGCCAATATGTGGGTATTTATGGCTCCAGGGGCCAATTAATCCTTGTCTCGGACCAGGCAAGTTGGTGAGCAGCCGAAAAACTGCATTACTGTAGCCATCGGCCCAGCCGCTGACAGCCATGACTGGGATCTGTACTTTAGAAAAATCTTCGCAAATCGATCCATGTTGCCAATATTCGTCACGGTGTTGATGATTAAGCCAGATATCGAGCCATAAGCCACTGCCTTTAAGGCGTTCAAACCACATGTCGCGCCACTTGTTACCGACAATTTGTGGATCAGGTGGTAAAGAGTTGTAAGCAAACATCGTCGAGGCCCAAGAAAGATTATCACCGAGCAGGCAGCCTCCCATATAGTGCACATCATCGGCGTAGCGATCATCAGTAGAGCAAACGCTGACGATAGCTTTAAGTTGCGGTGGTTGCATTGCCGCAATTTGCAAGCCATTGAATCCCCCCCATGAGATCCCATACATGCCAATATTGCCGTCGCACCATGGTTGCTTCTCAAGCCACTCAATAACAGTGATACCATCGTCGAGTTCCTGCTGCAGATATTCGTCCGTCAGCACACCTTCAGAGTCGCCACTACCACGGATATCCACACGGATACAGGCATAGCCGTGTCCGGCAAAATATGGATGCATGGTTTCGTCACGTAATCTGACGCCATCACGTTTACGATAAGGAATAAACTCGAAAATAGCCGGTACAGGCTTAGCCTCAGCATTTTCTGGCATCCAGATGCGGGCTGAAAGACGAATGCCGTCGGCCATCGGGATCCAGCAATGTTCGATATGGCGGATTTTGTATGCGCAGTGCTTGGCAGCCGTCATATTTCCTCCTTATGGTTATCGCGCAGGTCATTAAAAGCAGTGGTACAAGTTCCAGCGGTAATGCCTGTTGTACATCATGATATTTCTGCAACAGTTCCTGTTCGCTATCACCACCGATAAATACAGTTGCGATCTCATAGCTGTAACTGTCTTGATAATTAAGATCACACAGGCGCATTCTCTCACGGACATGCAGCTGAATATCAGTGCCCGCGATACGCTGGGTAATGGCCTGTATTTCTTGCTCTGTGGGTATCCGTTTTACCAGTGCATCTGTATGTGTGCGCCACATAAACTTGGCCGAATATTTATATAAACCTTTACGATGGGGAAATACAGGTTGTTTACCTAAGGCCAAATCTAGCATTACCTGGTGATGTGACTTGCCATCGACGTTGCGAAATAATGGCGAATGGGACTTGGAAATACGGGTATTAATTTCCAGCAACCAGATATGGTCACTCTCCTTGTCCCAGTAATACTCGATATTGAATGGACCATTATCAAAATCGATAGCGGTAAGGAAGCGCTCGGTGACGGCGATCATTTTGTCTTGAACAGGCTGTGGGATCGATGATGGATACTGATAGCGAGAAAAGCTGGAACCATGCTCACCTTCACGTATTGAGTCAACTGCTCCATAGACGCACAGTTTGCCATCAAAAACATAGCCTTCAAGCGTACATTGCTGGCCATGGGAGATTATTCCTTCGGCGATGCAGTGATAGCCATCAACAGCGGCAATTTCATCTGGCAGGTCAGCAAATTGAAGTAAGTAGTTGAACGGCTTGGCAAAGCAGTAGATTTTTTTGCGGATCTCCATAATCGCCATTTCGAGTTCACTATCATTACGCACCATAAACCCAAGGTGTGATAAAACCGCTTTTACCGGCTTAAGCCAGAAAGGATAATCGAGGGTGATTTGCTGCTTATAATCATCTTTAAAAGGATCAACGGCGCAAAAGTTTGGGATGTATTCTGGGATGACTCGGCGCTGTTCCAACCTGCTCCAATATTTATGCTCGCATTTGAGTACTGCTTCAAAGCTGGGAGAGGGTAAGCCTAAAGATTGGCACAATAGAGGGAGCATGGTGCTAACGGGGAAATCCAAATAGCCAACAATGGCATCTACAGAGGCAGGATAGCTATTCAATCGCGCTAAAGCGCCTTCATACAAGGCTTCGACCGGAAATTCTTTTCCTGTCTTTACCTCTGAATATTGATAAAGCTCATGAAAACAATATTCATGGGCAGAATCGAGCGAACGCATTAGGGAAAGGTTGAATTCGTCCGCACCAAAAACAAAAATGTTTTTCATTTTTCGGCCCCCTGCTTTGTTATCCCTTCATTGCCATTAATAACTGTTCTTAACGAGATACTGTTTATTTTAACGGCATATATGAGGGTAGTTGATGGCGATCTGCTTGTCTATTAAATGGGGCGAAATTGGCCTAACTTAATTTCTCAATGCCTTATGTGCTTTGGGCTCTAGCACATTGATGCATAATTGACATTGATATGTATTAGCTTAAGTTCAAATGAATAACTAGATTTTTTAACCGTTATGACGAATCAAATTAGTCACCATTTTAGTCCTACTTTTTCACTCAATAGGAAACCGTCACACAAAGCGCTAAAAACAAAAAATCCGTAATAACATTTGTCATTACGGATTTTTTAGCATTTGAGAGCAGGGAGAAACGTTATTCAACGTTTTGGATCTGAATGTTTTTATATTTAACTTAACCTATATTTATCAAGTACTTGTGAATTGATTTGGCCGGAATATAGAGTAGTACTCACCAATTCACTCACCACTGTTATTTAAAGCGCTTTGGTGAATTATTTTTTCTGACTTAACTGCTTTTCTTTATTAACTAACTCATCAAAATCGCTGACTTCATTTGTCAGCTCAACCCTGCGTATTTCGACAAATTTCTCGTATTCACTTTCAGCAAGTTGTTGGGCTACTTTATGTGAGATTTTTCCTGCATTGGTTAATACATTTTGATCGTTAAACTCTAAAAATGCATCCAGCTTAGTCGCCCACTGGGCCATTGTCATAGGAACTTTTTTCTTAGCTTGTAAGTCAGCAAAGTCTAAGTACATTGTGACAATTTGGTTTAACTCACTCAATTCTTCTTGCGTTAAATAGTTTTTAGCTACCGATACATCTTTTTTAGTAACTCGTTCACCGCCCCAAGACTTGAGGCCCATATTTGGTAGCTCGCTATTAGCACGTTCTTTAACTAGCTCAGCAGCCGTATGTCCATGTATTGCCCAATGAAGCTTATTTTGAACAGTGGCGAAGAAGCTTTGACTTTCAGGAGCATTTTTATTGTAGTCACTTGCAGTAGCGTAAATATCAGTGATTTTTTGATAAAATCTACGCTCTGAAGCACGTATATCGCGAATGCGTTCAAGTAATTCATCAAAGTAGTCTGAACTCAGATCTTTATCAGGATTTTTAAGGCGTTCGTCATCCATAGCGAACCCTTTAATTAAAAACTCTTTTAGTACTTGATTAGCCCACTGCCTAAACTGTGTACCGCGTGATGAACGAACTCTGTAACCAACAGAAAGTACCGCCTCTAAATTGTAATGATCTAGCAGCCTTTCCACTTCCCTTGTGCCTTCTAGGGCAACTATTCGGAATTTCCTAATAGTTGAATCAGGTTCCAATTCGCCTTCATCATAAATATTTTTAAGATGTTCGTTAATTGTTGGAGTGGAACGCTCAAATAGATCTGCAATTTGTTTTTGCGTTAACCAAAGCGAGCCGTCTTGCATACGAATTTGAAGACGAGTTTTACCATCACTAGACGTAAACATGGCAAGAGGTAGCTGCGGGTTCATTTAATATCCTAAAATGGGCTATAAAAAGTTTTTATAAGTAAGTTTATGTTACCGAAAAACCAGCAGCGTTCCTACCATAAAGAGTACTGAAACTTTATGACTTAATCTTGCCTTGAACATGCTCTTCAAAAGCCTTTTTAATTACCTCCTGAATATCCGATTTCCCACTTTTAGAAGAGTTGGTTGATTTAGTGAGCTTTTTAACTTTCGATTTTAGCCGCTCGATTTCCTTATCTTTATCTATTAATTTGGCTTTTAAAGCGCTAATTTCAACTTCAAGCTTCTCTTTATCAAGAGAGTCTTGGCGGCGTGTATCTGCGGTTTTGAATAAGTCAGTTTCACCATTAGGTGTATTGTAGTGAAACAGCAACTCTTCAATGAACTTTGCTTGGGTAAGTTTGTGAAATTTCACAAATTCAGAGAATTGCTTTTTAACTTCACCATCTAGTTGAATTGATAAAGACTGAGTTTTTCTACTTTTTCGACTCTGTTCCTGATCCCATGCATTTCGTAATTTGGTTAGTTGAGCTGATCTTTCGTACTTATCAGGCCAATATGATTCAACATTTTCTTTAAATGCCTGGCAGAACAACTTAGCGCTTAAATACCTTTTACTTAATTTCTGATTAATTGCCGGATAATTTCTTCTTACATAAGCCACCAGCCATTTTGAATGCTTTGAAGATGACGGCGTTAGCCATGCGATTGAAGACATAATTAAGCCTAATTTAAGGTTTTAGTAAATGAACTATAACTTAATACTGGCATAATTTTAATAAATATGACAGTGTCAGTATGACAT
>NZ_JACJFI010000024.1 GCF_014164505.1 Shewanella sp. SG41-4
TGCATTTCACTCAGTTTTATTGCATTATTTTTTGGAAAAAATGCCCTTTCAAGTTCATCATCAAATTCACCTGGTTCACTCACCGAAGTCAATCAAGGGCCGATGCTTGTCACTGTTTCAGATTATGGCAAGTTAGTCCCTAAAACCCAACGCGGCATAAATACCATGAGTAGCGGCCACATTATTGAAGTGTTACAGCAACCTGGAAATGTGGTTAATAAAGGCGATGTGATCATTCAGCTGAATAATCCTAAACTACAACGCACAATGGAAACCAGTGAATTAGCTTTACTTGAGCAGCAGTCTAACCTTATACAGATTATGGCCGAATCGCGCCAAGCATTAGATGACCAACAAGGCAAAATGCGTTTAGCTAAAGTGCGCTTGGCCTTGGCTCAAGCAGAACTTAGTGCCCATGAAAAACTAAAACAAAGCCAAGTGATTTCAGTACTGGATCTTCATAAGGCACAAGTCGCTTGGGAGCAAGACAACGCCATTTTACAAATGGAAACAAGCCGATTAGACACGCTGCAGCAAACGCGTAAAGCCATCAATAACTCAGCACAATATCGCTTAGAAAAAGCACAAAAACAGCGAGAACTACTGGTGTCGGAAGTCGAACAACTGTCGATTAGAGCCAGTATGGATGGCATGCTAACCGAACTGGCCAACGATCTAGACATTGGCAGGCATTTAGAAGAAGGTCAGATTGTGGGTATGATTGCCGACTTGTCGCAATACTATGCTCGGATCAACATTACCGCTAATGATGCTGAATTTGTAATCCCTGGTTTACCTGCAAAAGTAGCCATAAAAGGCATTGATATTGTTGGAAATGTTACCCGAGTAGAACCTACAGTTAATAATGGCAGCGTTGAAATAGACATTAGCTTTAACGGCAACTTACCTTCCTCTGTGAGACCCAATATTGATGTCAATGCCATCATTGAAATAGCAGACCACCAAAATACTTTAGTGATTAAACGCCCTGTTGGAGTTATTCGTGGGCATCGTCAATATTCTTTCTTTGTCCTAAATGATGAACTTGAACAATTTGAAAAGCGTGACATCAGCATAGGTGATATTGCTGGAGAGCAAGCACAAGTCACCGCAGGACTTCATCAAGGCGAACGTCTTTTATTGCAAGTACCTAACCGCCTACAAGATAGAATTCAGTTTAGTGAAGGAGAACTATATGACTAATAACGTGATTAGCCTAACTGGATTGAATAAGTCGTTTCAGCATCATTCAGGTGACAACTCGGTATTAAAGCAAATTAGCTTACAGATAAAAACCGGTGAAATGATTGCGATTCTGGGGGCTTCTGGCAGTGGAAAATCTACCTTACTGTCTATTCTTGGATTACTCGATGTAGCTGATACGGGGAGTTACCAACTGTGCAATCAAGACGTAAGTGCATTATCAGCATATCAATTAAGCCAATTACGAAATCAACATATTGGCTGGGTATTTCAAAATTTCAATCTGATTGCCGATATGACAGTCGCTGAAAATCTCGCAGTACCGTTACGTTTTAACCCCGCCATCAAAGCAACTCAATACTCTGAACGCATAGATGATGTTCTGGCCAAAGTCGGTTTAAGTGATCGAGCCTCGTTTTATCCTGATCAGCTCTCTGGTGGACAACAACAGCGTGTTGCCATTGCTAGGGCACTGATCTGCCAACCTGATATTTTATTATGCGACGAACCTACAGGTAATTTGGACTCAAACAACGCCGCAAAAATTATGACTTTATTAGGAGAACTACACAAAGAAGGCAAAACAGTATTGATTATAACCCACGACAACACCGTCGCTGCATGCTGTCAAAAAGCTTATAAAATGCATGATGGTGAGCTTTCTCCTCTTGAAGATGAGGAGTATAGACGTGTTGTTTGATGTCAAATATGGCTGGCGAAAATGGCGTGGCCAGCGTGGTATATGGGCAGTATTAATCATCAGCCTATGCCTATTTTGCAGTTTGATTGGTTTTGTGACTAACCTACTGTGGTTATTAAGTAGTGATAGACCGCAATGGGTAAACCAAACTTCACCCTTGATAACCGTGGTGAATCAAGATTTTAATGGCAACCTTCAACCAACCTCTGAATATGATATTGCCTTATTGCAGCAATTAGCAGCAGTACAAACTGTCGCTAGCGTGGCGGTACAAACAGCAGTGGTCTCTGTCGGGATTAAAGAAATACCTGGTTTACGGATTGGCTTTTACACCGACACTTTATTGCCGTTACTCGGCTTACCAGAGCCTTTTTCTCAACAAGGATTTGAAGCCAAAAAGGCTATACTCTCGTCGCAGTTTTGGCACAAACATACCAACGCAAAAGCACTATCGCAGCTGTCACTGTATTATCAAAACCAAGTATTACCTATTGCGGGTGTGGCGCCTGCATCAATGGATAAATTGGGTAATATTCAAATTGACCTATGGTTACCAGACAGCTATTTACTGTTAGATGTGCCACAAATGTTTACTGATAATCCAGCGCTTTATATCAATAGTAAGGGAAATAGATATGGTTTCGCTTTATTGAATGAAGCGATTCCTATTACTCAGTTACAGCAAGCATATTCAACCCTAAGGCAACAAACGCCGCGTCCGCAAGGTGGGTTTATTGATAGTCAATTTACATCATGGTTAATTGACGGTGTAGAGCTTAAGCCAATTGAACGTGAAATGTTGCATAAACAGGCTTGGATATTAATGGTTTTATTAGTCTGTTTTGGATTTATTATTTTTAGCAGCATAGTGTCGGCCTACATGCAACAAGGGATAGTGCGTCAATCTGAAATGCAGTTAAAGTTGGCATTAGGTGGCGATAAAAAACAACTAATAAGTCAGTTGTTTAAAGAAAATATTCCCGCATTCGCTTCTCTGATTATTATTGCGCCAATATTAGGTTATGGCATTTTGCAATATGTCAGTCATATTCCTGTTTACCGAAGCTATTTCGATACTGGTTTATCATTTAATCTCGGTTTATGGGTTGTGGCAGTAACGATATCGGTTAGTTTATATTGGCTTTGTGCACAAATTCCGATGCTGGGTATTATGACCACGCAGTTTAGCCGAGGCCAACGCGGACAAATGACCAAAGCACAACAGCGTATGAGCCAATTAACCTTAGTGGCGCAACTCACTGTGATAGTAAGCGTTATCATCTTATCCTTGGTACTGTCTTTTTCTGAATGGCAGAAATATCAGAAAGTCAGCTTTTTACCCGATCTATACAGTTACGAGCCCAAGGTAACCAGTCCATTATCGTTAGCACTTACTGCGCAGCAATTAGAAGGTAAATGGCAAGTTGCAGGCAAAGCAGTGGCTTTGTCCTCGGCGAGGTTCACCGCCTTAGGTGATCAAGGATTACAATATAATACGTCGAATAATTCAGGGATCAGCAAGCCAATAAATGGCCTTTATGTCTCAAGTAATTTTTTTGACTTGCTGGGCATAAAATATCTTATCCCGGCAACACTAACGACTAATAGCGTGACAGTAAATCGAACGATGGCAAGCCAGCTAGCCGACGAACTAAACTTAAATCATTGGCAAGACATACAAGGGATAACACTCAATGTGACGGGGTTTTATTACCAAAAACAATTCACCATTACAGCCATTGTTGAAGATCAACTTCATTTTGGCCTTAATCAAAGTCCATCACCTGTCATGTATTTACATTTAAGTGCGCAAAACCCGCTGTTCGCTCATCGCATTGCGCCAGTTTTTTATAGTCGTACAGCCAACCCTGAACTCGTTGGGTCGCGTATAAATGAATGGGCCTCTTTGCAATCGACTCATTTAAGCTATATATCCAATGGCACTTTGGCACAACAAATTATCAATACCGATCCTGCAGGCAAATTATTATTTATGACCTCGTTTGCAATGGCGATAATGATATGTCTTCTGGTTGTTTTCACCTTGTACTATCGTTTTCATTTTGCCGTTAAAGTACAGCAACTCAAGTTGGCAATTTTACTGGCTGTCGGTGGACAAAAAAATACACTGATGTTGCACATCATTCGGATCAACGTCAGTCTAATGGCGATTGCAGCTCTGTGTGCAGGCATACTGATGCTCGCAATAGATGACTACAGCATAAGCCTATTAGGGGTATCAATGTGGCAACCTATGTTATGGCTATATGGGATTGTGTTTTGCACTTTACTGATTATTGCAATTACATTTTTGGCCGCTAAACGCATCTTACGCCACAGTATTAGCCGGTTATTACAAGGATAATGATAAGTCGTTATCCATCACCTCATTAACCCTAGATAGTTTAATGAAAGACAACTTATGTAACTATCCAGTACTATTTATGCGATAAACAAACATTTACAGCTATTTAGTTACAATTTCTGCCACAATCAGCTATTCAAATTTAAGCGATTACACTTCATACTGAGTCATTGCTGGTATCAATTTAGTGTTTAAAGGATATGTCATGGGCCAAGAAACCTCGAAGATTCTCGTTGTCGATGACGACATGAGATTACGTTCATTATTAGAACGTTACTTGATAGAGCAAGGCTTCCAAGTTCGTAGTGCTGCGAATGCAGAACAAATGGATAGATTACTTGAGCGCGAAAACTTTCACCTTTTAGTACTTGATCTGATGCTACCCGGTGAAGATGGTTTATCGATTTGTCGCCGCTTGCGCCAACAAGAAAACCCTATTCCGATTGTGATGTTAACCGCCAAAGGCGATGAAGTAGACCGAATTATTGGCCTAGAACTGGGCGCCGATGACTACTTACCAAAACCCTTTAACCCGCGTGAATTGTTAGCGCGTATTAAAGCGGTAATGCGTCGTCAAATAATCGAAGTCCCTGGAGCACCAGCTCAACAAGAAGAAATGATTGAATTTGGTGAGTTTTCACTAAATCTTGCCACCCGTGAAATGTTTCATGGTGATGAAAGCATTGCCCTGACCAGCGGTGAATTTGCAGTACTTAAAGTGCTGGTTAACCACCCTAGAGAGCCATTATCGCGTGACAAGCTGATGAACCTTGCTCGAGGGCGTGATTATTCGGCACTTGAACGTTCTATTGATGTGCAGGTTTCACGCCTACGCCGTTTAATTGAGAAAGATGCTGCTAACCCACGCTATATCCAAACGGTTTGGGGCTTAGGTTATGTATTTGTCCCCGACGGCACCACACGTAAATAAGTCATGGAACTTAAGTTAAAATGGTGGCAACGCTTTTTACCCCGCAGCGCTTTTAGCCAGACCGTATTGTTGATTGGCAGTTTACTGCTGATCAATCAATTGGTGTCTTATTGGTCTGTCGCCGTTTACTTTATCAAACCCAGTTATGAACAAATTAACCAACTGATCGCCCGCCAAATCAATATTTTATTTGTCGATGGTGTTGATGTTGGCCGTGAACATCTCACCATGGTTGATGCCTTAAATGCCAAAGTGCGTGACGATGGCATGACCGTTTATAATCAAAAACAAGCACAAGAAGCCGGACTCGGCCAAGCCACTTATTACAGTTTCTTGTCAGAACAAATGTCGGTTTACCTTGGCGGCGAAGCCGAAGTGCGTTTTTCGCAAGGTGAAAAGCTCGATGTGTGGATAAAACCGCCGCAAGCCCCCACATTGTGGATAAAAGTCCCTTTGACGGGCATTAACGAGTCAGACTTATCACCATTAACTTTGTATTTGCTGGTTATTGGCGGGCTCAGTGTCGCCGGTGGCTGGTTATTTGCCCGTAGGCAAAACAGGCCTTTAAAACGTTTACAAAAAGCCGCTGTGGCCGTTTCTCAAGGCGACTTTCCGCCAACACTGCCGTTAAGTGGCTCGACTGAAATTGTTGAAGTAACCCATGCGTTTAACCAAATGGCTCATAGCATGAAGCAGCTTGAGCAAGACCGAGCTTTATTAATGGCAGGGATTTCACACGATTTACGCACACCATTGACCCGCATTCGATTAGCATCTGAAATGATGGTAGAAGACGACCAATATTTAAAAGAAGGTATTGTCACCGACATTGAAGACATGGATGCGATTATTAACCAATTTATTGCTTATATTCGTAACGACCGTGAAGGTGTACGCGAGCCCGACCAAATCAATCGTTTGATCCAAGAAATTAGCCAACAAGAATCACACCGTGAAGAAACCATCGAGCTGTCGCTAGCAGACTGCCCCGATGTTCCCATGAACAGCGTCGCCATTAAACGTGTACTGAGCAACTTGGTCGAAAATGCGTTCCGCTATGGCAATGGCTGGATAAAAATCAGTTCTTATCATCAAGGTAACGCGGTGTGTTTTAGTGTTGAAGATAACGGCCCTGGTATTAATGAAGCCGAAGTTGAGCATCTATTTCAACCCTTTACCCAAGGCGATACTGCACGCGGTAGTATTGGTTCTGGCTTAGGGCTAGCTATTATTAAACGTATTATTGACCGCCATCATGGCAAGGTGAAGTTGTCTAACCGCCCTCAAGGCGGCTTAAAAGCACAAGTGTGGCTGCCGTTAATCGATAAAAATCTCTACAACTAACAACGGACACATTCCACCACACATTATTCAACTCATAGATAAAGTGCAATCACGAAAAACTGTAACATTAGTGCCATAAAATGCACATATTGGCATTTATGTGAAGTCACTTACCTATGAAGATATCGACCCTATCCCTTAGTGCATCCGCCTTATTATTACTGCTTGCGGCATTACTCGCCGCTACCGTGTTATGGAGTAATCAACAACGGCAAACCAGTGAAAAATTAAACCTAAACTTACAACATATTCAACATACCTTTCAGTATGATGTTCGCCGGAACATTGATAGTTACTTACAAACAGGCCAAAGCAATTATCTCGAACAAGCCCGCAGCGATATTACCCGTATAACCGATAATATTACCCAGCTGAATTCCGCTCACCCACAGCTTGATAGCGCTTCATTAACCAGCCTAATGACTCAATTAATTAGCGACTTAGCGACTTAGACACTAAATACCGTGCTGCAGGAAAACTGGCCGGTAACCCGCGCCAACTGCTGGCTTTTGCTGAATCAGAAATGATCGCTTACAGCCGCAGCCTACATCGTTATGCCCAATCAGCTCCGAATGACTCAAATACTGTGGAGCAATATCTTGCGCTTAGTCTTGAGTTACCTAACCTAGTTTATCAACTATCACAGCAGACTCAGGCCTTACTGATTGATAAAGATGCAGGAGCAAATAATAGCCTTAACTTTTCGATAAACTCTCTCAACACATGGCATGATGATTTGGAGAAGCTATCTTTACTGGGTATTTATCGCACCGAAGAAGTGGATGAATTCGCCTTAGGCGATGACGAACCGGAACATATTGAAACGGGTGAAGCCCCTCGCGCAGAATTGCTGAGTTTGACTCAACGCTATAGCAAAGAAGTGAGTAATACCAAGCAAATGCTCAGCGACAATCAACAAGTACAAGCTGCGCTAATAAACGCCACCAGCCAAGTAGAACAGCAACTAGTAACACTGGCCAATACACAAGCCGTAACCGATGAACAACTTAAAATCCGTTTGCAGTGGTTGCTATACACCATGGTGATATTGATAGCATTGTTTTCTATTAGTTATTTAGTGTTACAACAACGACGAGTCGTTAGCCCGCTTAAACGTTTAAACCGTGCTTTTTCAATGTTAAGCGAATCGAATCAACGTGAACCATTACCCGTGACCAGCCAATGTGAAACAGGCCAAATTGCAGCACACTTTAATCGCCTGTTACAGCGATTTGAACAAGATGACGAACAACAAAAAAGTAATATGGCACAGGTGTCTAACTCATTGAGTGAGCTAGTCACCAAAATTGGTTCCTTATCAACTAGCACGCAACAAACGCAAGATGTGGTACAACAAACTCAATCACAAACCACTGATTTAATTACTCTTGCCAATGAAGTAAACCGGTCGTCTAGCTTAGTAACTGCCAGTGCAGAGCAGACTATGCATGATATGCAAGCAAGCCAACAAGAAGCCCAGGCGGTGTTAGATGCGACCGATCACACTGTCACCAAGGTCAATCAATGTAACCACTCACTAACCCAACTCAGTACATCGGTTAATGACGCTGCTAAAATTGTGGATGTTATTGGTAATATTGCCGACCAAACCAACTTATTGGCATTAAATGCCGCCATTGAAGCCGCTCGAGCAGGTGAACAAGGTCGTGGTTTTGCTGTGGTGGCCGATGAAGTACGCAGTTTATCGCAACGGACTCAACAATCATTAAAAGACATAATGGCTATTTTCGAGCAACTGACCCGCTCGAACACAGCACTTAGCCACAGCGTTAACGACATCAGCGAAGCATCTGCACAGCAAAAAGGTCGAGCCCAGAGTTTGTTAGATGTTGCGTTGCAAGTACAGCAGCAAGCTCAAGAGATGGCGAGCAGTGCGAGCCAAGGGAGTGAACATGCTAAGCAACAAGTGGGGCATCTTGATGAGTTTGTCATCGCGATGGATAGCCTAATGCTGCATGCTAAAGATGCGTTTGAACAAAGTGAAACGATTGCGCTTGAGGTCAGTAACAGTGTCGATAACATTGAACAACACTTAGGCATCCGCGGATAATCAATACTAACAAGCTTTACTGATTACTGTTTTTTTTCATAAAAATGGGCGCCTTATTGGCGCCCATTTTGCTGTACTGTTAAGTCTCTAATTCGGAGACATAATATAGATTACAGTGCAGCCATTACCGCTTCAGCAGTGCTGACTTCAAATGACTTACCTTCCTCAACATTCAGTAAAGTCACTACGCCATTGTCGATCACCATCGCATAACGTTGTGAACGAACACCACCAAAACCAGCGGTGTCCATTTCTAAGCCTAATGCTTTAGTGAAGCTTGCATCACCGTCGGCTAGCATCATTAATTCAGAAGCATTTTGGGCTTCGCCCCACGCTTTCATTACAAATGCATCGTTAACAGATACACAAGCGATAAGGTCAACACCTTTAGCTTTAAACTCGTCGGCTAATACTACAAAACCTGGTAAGTGAGCTTCTGAACAGGTTGGTGTAAATGCACCTGGCACTGCAAACAATACTACTTTTTTACCGGCAAAAAGCTCAGTAACATCGTGATTAACCATGCCGTCTTTTGTCAGCTGGCTTAAGGTAGCTTTTGGTAAAGATTGTCCTGTAGCGATCATAATATATCCTTGATTATTGAGGGCTATTAACCCTTGTTAACACGAGAGATTATCTTGGGGCAAACACCCTGCGACAACCCAAATACAAAATAGATAATACTGACTCACACAATATAGAGATCAATAACCCTAGCAGCAACCCAATGGCAATCGCCTCTGGTTTCAATAAAATTACATGGTTATAAGCCTGCCAGACCTCAGCTTGAATGTCTTTTTGTGGGGCTAATGCTATTTGCTGATAAGGACTATAACTGTGTTGATTAAAACGACCCAACGCTTCGGTGAGAGATGTATAACGTTGGTATATTGACTCAATACTTTCACCACCAGCACTAAAAACCGGATCGTTATTTTGTTGATAGTGACGGATAAGTTTACTGATATCTCCAGCAAAAAAACGGTCCGCATCACGCTGAAATTCTGCCAAACTGAGCTTAGCTTCAAGCTGATGAGCTTCAAGTCGTTGGCCGTATTGTTCGACAAACGCAGGGACTTGAATACCAATCAAGACACCACAAATAAACAACACTAAGCGAAAGTAATCCATTAAACGTCGTATCATGATGTCATCGAAAAATCAGTAGTAAATGAATCGTCAGAATATCACCAATTACGCAAGTAAGCATCTTGAATAAACAGATGTTAACTTACGTAATTGTGTGGCTTTTTTGAAAGTTTATGTGCCTAGCGACAAGCATCAAGGTAAGAGTGATACCTGCTTAGCATTGCTGCTATTTAGGATTACTCAACCAGTAATACCCCTTTGTACATCTGCATTTGGCAATGAAACGGATACTCTCCTTTGGCTAACGCTGGCAGCGAAATAACCACAGATTTGTCCAGAGGCAGCTCTTCGCTAATGTCTAAGTCAGGAAATAACAAACTGGCCGAGCAACCGGCTTTGTCCTGACGTAAAAAGGTTAATTGTGTCGCAGTATTGGCCGGCACAGTTATCCTTGCTGGAGAGTAAACGCCGTCTTTTACCACAATAGCGTTTGTTGCTTGATGAGTGGTGGCTTTGGGTTTATATAACCAAAACCACCAAACGATAAGGGCAATCAATGCCACACAAAATAAGTTAATTAATAGCATCATTCACTCCTAGTGTTGTTGAGGGGTAAAAAAGCGTAAACGGTTGGCATTGGTCACCACGGTTAATGATGAAAATGCCATTGCAGCACCGGCAACTACTGGGTTAAGCAATACGCCAAATACCGGAAATAACACCCCTGCAGCGAGCGGAATACCCGCCATATTGTAAATAAACGCACCAACCAGATTTTGCCTAATGTTGCCTAACGTCGCTTTACTCACCGCGATGGCATCTGCCAAACCGTGTAGCGATCCTCGCATTAGCGTTATATCGGCACTTTCAATCGCCACGTCTGTTCCGGTGCCAATAGCAAAGCCGACATTGGCTAGCGCCAACGCAGGTGCATCATTAATGCCATCACCAGTCATGCCAACCACCTCACCTAATGCTTGTAATTCGGCCACTTTATTGGCTTTATCTTGCGGTAATACGTCGGCAAAAAAGTCATCGACACCCACTTTGGCAGCCACAGCTGCGGCAGTCGCGTGGTTATCTCCGGTAAGCATAATGACCTTAATGCCACTGCTTTTAAGCCTTGCGATGGCGGCAACAGAGTCTGCTTTAATCGGGTCAGCCACTGCAATCACTGCTGCGAGTTCACCGTCGATGGCAAAATACATTGGCGTTTTGGCTTCTGCTGCTAATGCTTGTGCTTGCTGTTGATAATCGCTTAAGGCGATGCCTTTTTCGCGCATTAGTTTTTCATTACCAAATAACAACTGTGTTGATTGATATTGGGCTTGAACCCCAAAACCGGCTATTGCAGTAAACTGTTCAACATTGAATAACGCTAATCCCTTATCCGCAGCGGCTTGAACTACGGCCTGTGCAAGTGGATGCTCAGAATGTTGCTCAATACTTGCCGCCAGTTGCAATACGTGTTCTTGTTCGCGACTATTGACCACTATGATATCGGTGATTTTTGGCGCGCCTTCGGTAATTGTGCCGGTTTTATCTAAAATCATGGTGGTAATCGTCGATGCCGTTTGCAGGGCTTCACCATTACGAATAAGCACGCCAGATTCAGCGGCTTTACCCACGCCCACCATCACCGACATGGGTGTTGCTAACCCTAACGCACACGGACAAGCGATAATTAAAATTGTCA
Source organism: Shewanella sp. SG41-4 (assembly GCF_014164505.1). Lineage (GTDB taxonomy): Bacteria > Pseudomonadota > Gammaproteobacteria > Enterobacterales > Shewanellaceae > Shewanella. Next base: position 11,400 of record NZ_JACJFI010000024.1, read on the forward strand.
TTGCCGATACGATGGCGTATCCCATTGACGGTTCTGGACCAAAATTGAGCCATACCATGGCGCTAATAATGGCAATAATCATCATAGCGGGAACAAAGTAGCCCGAAATCACATCTGCCATACGGCCAATGGGCGGTTTGGAATTTTGTGCCCGCTTAACCATAGTAATAATATGCGCCAAGGCCGTATCTTTACCGACTCGGGTAGCGGTGAAGGTAAGTGAACCTAGCTTATTTAAAGTGCCCGCGACTACGTCATCGTTAATGCCTTTTTCAACCGGAATAGGTTCACCCGTCAGCATCGACTCATCAATAAAGCTGCTGCCTTCAACGACCACACCATCAACAGGAATTTTTTCACCTGGACGAACACTGACTCTATCGTTTAATTGCACCAGAGCAATATCGATATCGACCGCTTTACCATTACGGATCACCCTAGCCGTTTTAGCTTGTAACCCAATAAGACGTTTAATGGCTGCCGAGGTTTTACCGCGCGCTTTAACCTCTAACGCAAGCCCAAGGTTGATTAAACCAATGATCATCGCGGTTGCTTCAAAATAAACATGGCGCGCCATTTGTGGCAATAAATCTGGCGCAAGCACCACGACCATAGAATAAACCCAGGCGGTTCCGGTACCTAAGGCGATTAAGGTATCCATATTGGCGCTATGATTAATAAATGACTTCCAAGCGCCAGTATAAAAATGCTTACCCGAGACAAACATTATCCCTAAGGTGAGCACACCAATTGCGCCCCAAACCAGCTGTTGCATTGGGCTGGTAACGGTCATTTCACCAATCAATAAACCATAGATCATCAGTGGAATACCCACTGCTAATGCAACGACTGTGTGTTTGATTAAGCTTTTGTAGTAGGCAGCATCGGCCTGTTCTTTCTCATCAATGGCATCTGCACCACCTTGATCGTTAATCACAATTGCGTGGTAACCGGCTTGCTCAACAGCATCAAGTAAACGAGCAACGTCAACCTCTCCGGTGACCATCACACTGCGATCAGCAAAGTTCATTTCAGCCTGCTCTACTTGCGCGACGGTTTTAAGGGCTTTCTCAATTTTGCCAACACAGCTGGCACAACCTGCACCCTCTATCAATAATTGTGTTGTTGTTTGGGTATTCATCACAAAGACTCCTTATCACTAACCTGACAAGGGGTTTCATGGTTTGAATCAAATCCCTCAATTAAGTGGCAAACCATGTTACCGGTGGGTGCCAACGCTGGCAGATTTTCCCACTCACTTACGGCTTGAGTCAGCTTATTACGTAATTTTAGGGTTTCATTGAATAGTATTTCAGTTTCGGCCAACTTTTGGCTAATAAGCTGCTTCACCATGGTACAAGCGCTTTCACCGTGATCCGTTTTGGAAAAAATCACTTTAATTTCATCCACCGAAAAACCTAAGTTTCTGGCACTCATAATAAATCGCATCCGCGACACTTCTTTGTCACGATAAAATTTATAACCATTGCTAGGCGCTTTTGTTGGGGCGAGCAGGCCGATTCGGGTGTAAAAACGAATTGTGTCTGTGGTAACACCCAATAACGTCGCGAGTTCACTTACTTGCATAATCACTCCTTGGGGTAACAACTGCATTGAAAATAAGATCTACATAAATAAATCTACTGAGCACATGCAACGACTATAAACCTATGTCTTACACCCACGTCAAGCAGCCAAGGATAAAGAAAATAAAAACGCCAAGACAATGGCTCATTTTGGCGTAAGTAAATAAAGCTAATAAGTTGATTTTTTACTGATGGTTCGAAAAATACTCATGATATGTGCAAGTTAACTTAACCCCCAATCGGTTTTAGGCAGATGCTCCACAAACCAGTCAAATGCACGACCTTGATGATCTTTATGCCACGCGATATACAAACTTTGATTTGGTCTTGGAATTGAACAGGATTTTTCAATCAATTCGCCACTATCAAAATAACATTGCACCATGTGCCTAGGTAAAAAACCAATCCCCAAACCTTGTCGCTGTGCCGCTATTTTAGTTTCCATGGTGTTGACCCTAATTACCTGCTTACTGTTGAACATACCGCTGCTTCGAGTGGGTAAAAGTTGTGATGTATCAGCAACCACAACCGAAGCATATTCGGTTAATTTGTCGGCTTCTAATATGCCATCAACAAACGCCAATGGATGATGTGGCGCAACCGCAAACACAAATTCAATCTCGCCTATTTTATGGGTTTGAAATACACCTCTTGGTAACTCGCCAGATGCACCAATCACAATATCGGCGCGTCGGCTATGTAATGCATCCCAACCACCACCGACGGCTTCAACATCCACACTAATGTCGACCGAATGTTCTAGCTGATTAAATTGTTCAATTAATTGAAACAACGTCCCCTGGGAGATTACCGTATCGCGTGATAGCCGAATTTCGGTTTCCCAGCCAGATTCTAATTGCTGCACTGAATCAACCAACCGATTGGTGGCTAACAAAATCTGCCGTCCTTGCTCTAATACAATTTTACCTGCGGGTGTCAGTTGTGCTTTTTGCTTTGTACGGTCAAATAACGCCGTGCCCATATCATCTTCAAGTTTTTTGATGGTGTAAGTCAGTGCTGATGGCACTCGATATAACGATGCTGCTGCAGCAGCAAAACTGCCCTTACGTTCAATTGCATCTAAGGCGCGTAATGCGTCGATAGTGATCGGATTTTGCATCATTCCTCCGTATTCAAATAATTTGAACCTTTACGTCAGTTTATTCCGATTTTTTATTCAATCAAGTCTCAATATACTTCTTATCAACCAGTGAGAAAGGCTCACTACAAAACAAACAATGTTTAAATTTATTGAGGATACATACCATGAAAGCACTCGTTAAACGCATCACAAATTCTACTGCAGGTTTCAGCACATTGGCATTACGCTTACCTGTTGGGATTATTTTTATGGCTCACGGCGGCCAAAAACTATTTGGTTGGTTTGGCGGTTATGGCCTTGAAGGTACAGGACAATGGATGGCATCAATTGGCATCGAACCTGGCGTGTTAATGGCTTTCTTAGCCGGTAGCGCTGAATTGGTTGGCGGACTGTTCATTCTACTAGGCTTACTGACTCGTCCTGCCGCAGTTTTATTAGCATTCACCATGATTATCGCCATTGCTAGTGTACATATCAGCAACGGTTTATTTATGGCAAATAACGGCTATGAATTTGCGTTAGCACTATTAGCCGCCAGCGTGTCACTTGCACTGTCAGGTTCAGGCAAAGTCGCAATCGATAATGCCATTGTAAACAAACTGTCGTAATCAGCCGTACTGATTACCGATTTATGCAATAGGAGCAAACATTATGATCACCTTACGTCCTGCAAGTGAACGCGGCAAAGCTAATTTTGGTTGGTTAGACAGCAAACACAGTTTTTCATTTGGCAGCTACTATGATCCACAACACATGGGCTTTTCAGCACTGCGAGTGATCAATGACGACAGTGTCACTCCTGGTGCCGGATTTGCCACTCACGGCCACCGTGACATGGAAATTATCAGCTACGTACTTGAAGGCTCTATCGCCCATAAAGACAGTGAAGGCAATGTTGAAGTATTGCCTGCTGGTGAGTTTCAATTAATGTCTGCTGGCAGTGGAATTACTCACAGTGAGTACAACGCATCCGCTACAGAACCACTGAAATTTTTACAAATTTGGATCCAGCCAAATACCTTAGGCAATACACCTGGATACCAACAAAAAAACTTTGGTCAAGCAGTGGGGTTAACCACGATTGCTACGCCAACGGGTGAAAACGGTACCTTGCAAATCAAGCAAAATGCGACATTGTCACAACTGATTTTGGCGCCTAAATCTGAAATAATCTATCAGATAGCAACTGACCGTAAAATGTATGTTCATCAGGTGGCTGGCAAGCTCAATATTGAAGATCAGCAGTTAACCATAGGTGATGGCGCTAAACTCACCGACATGACCACGGTGACCTTGGTTAACCCAACGGACACTCAAGCAACTGCATTGATTTTTGATTTACCCTAGATGCGCTTAGTTGATGATTAAGCCTGTGATAGTTTCCTTCACAGGCTTAATAGGTTTAGTTTTATTACAATTCGCTATCCATTAGCGGGAGTAATATTTTTAACCATTGCTGGCTGCGACCGAGGTGATACACCTAACTTATTGGCGGTCCATAAACACACTGCCGTTACCAGCATCATGCCAACTTGTATCCCGATGACCCCATGATAACCACTTTGCCATAACGCTATTATTTGCTCAGAAAATAACAGCCAATCTGCAACAATCGTGATGATTAATATGCCACTGGTGAGTAACAGCAACTGGCTGAGATGACGCTTAATATCGGTCACTTTTATACTGCACAACATAACGAGCAATAGTGACGTTACAAAACACCCCACTAACCATTCACTTCGCCCTGATAAGGTTGCAGGTAATAGTCGCTCACACAAAAATCCAACTGCTGTCGCGACAATAATGCCACCACAGCCACCAATCGTCATCGCGGTTACGATAGCAATACTGCGCTGTGAAGATTGGCGCTGAGCACTGCGCTTATTTATCCATAACATATTGCCGGTAACAATCATGGCGCTGATGGCCATCGCCAAAATAAAGTACAAAATACGGATATCTAAGCCAGCAAAATTACTAAAATGCAAGGTCACTAATACATCTCTACCCTGGCGGAATACATTGTAATTATCGGCATTAACCTTATCCATCACAGTGCCATCCTGCACCCGGTAGGTCACTTCATCTCGTTGAGCAAAATTAACCGTGTCGGTTCCACGCACTTGTACCAGAGCATTATCGGCGCCGTAATGATGGAGAATAATATTACGTAACTCAAAATTCGATTGCTGTTTAGTTTGTTCAATTAAGGTAAATGCATTGCTCATATCCAGTGACGTTTCACTTCGCGGTTCGCTGGTACGGTTAAAACCGGCATCGTTAAACAATGCTTGTCGATCGCCCTGATAAATAAACACCACAAAAGCCAGTTGGAACACTATGGCCAAGTTAAGGATCAAGCCGCTTAGTGCATACATCAAGGTAAAGGGAATTGTCATTACTCCGACTACAGTATGAAGATCGAGTAATTTATCCCGGCGCTGTTTATCAACCCGATACAAAAAGAAATGTTTCAGTAATTTACGCGCATGGATAAAAATACCTGACACGAGTGCAAACAAAAAAATCAGCGTCACGACCCCAATAAGATAACTGCCACCGGGTAAATCAAGGTTGTAATGCAAGCGGTAAATAAATTGCGATAAGTAAAAGTCATCTTTGCCCGCAACGGTTTCGCCGCTTTTAGGGTCAACCAATATCGCCATCGACTGGCGGTCCGATTGCGGAGCATCTCCAAACACATCGAAGTAAAAAATATAATAAGGTACTAGCTCAGTCGGCATATTTATTCGAAATCGGCCAGCTTGATCTACTGGGTATTCAGCCAACTTTTGCTCTACCAGTTTCACTAAAGGAATATCTGCTTGGGTATTATCGACTGGATGATGAGGCGTAATGGCCCACTGGGCAATTTCATCGTGAAACAAGGTCACCGCGCCAGCCCAAAATGCCAAAAACAGTAAAGGTGAAATAATTAACCCAAGCCAACTGTGGGCTTCGATGAGATTTTTAACGACTTTGTGCTGTACGGGAGAGTCTGGTTTCATTGAGGTATTCATGACTTAGGTTTGAGAAAAAATAGTTAGTTTTGCGAATAAAATAACAACGTATTGATAAGGCTACTGGCCACAAGCCATTTTGTGCATACAACACTCGCTGCTTTTGCGCTGTTGCGGCTATAACAAAATGTCATCACCCCAACCCACACACAAAAACCCAGCATTAGTCCAACAAATAGTTTTACATCTACTGCAGCCGGTAATGTTCGAAAAACAATGAGCATTAAACTGATCGCCAGTAATAATCCCCACAAAAATGCAGCAACAGATTTAGGCCACATGGTTATTTAACCCCAACAAGTAAGATACTGACAAACAGCGCAAAGCCTAACGAACTCACCCAGATACTACGACCTTTATAGTGCGAGGCCACCAGCACCAGTAATATCCACATGGTCATCATGCAAATCAGCACCACTAAACTGGCAACTAATACGCTGTAAGTATGGCTAAATCCCCACACTGCGAACAACACTGCCAAACCGCATAAGCTCCAAGCCAGTAATTTAGGAAAAGGCAAACTAATAAGCTGTTGCTTGTCAGATGCCAAATAGGCAAACAAACAACCAAGCCATAAAGAAGATACACTGATAAGTTCCATCTAATTTCAATCCCAAGCAACTTAACGCAAATGATAATGATTTGTATTTATTATCCGTAATATTTTCGTCAAATACAAGTTGATTGTGTTCAAGCCTTTAGGATTAGCTGTCTGAATGTGACCTATAACTGCTGTAGCGATATCTTGTGGCTTAATCATGGTTGTAGAAATTGTCAGGTGAACAAACATATCGAGGGAAAATAATCGCTGAGGCAAACAATCACAATATGAAATAACTTTTTGGCGATGAAACAAGCTGACCACAGATGAGTAAATAGCCGCTAACCACCAACATAGGCCTTAATGGCCAATAACAGCTTTTTCGTCAGTGTATCCGACACGTTTTTAATTTGTAATTGCCACTCATGTTAATCATAGATAACTAAGATTAACGCAACATAGTCGAAACCTTAAAAGTGGTGGATTAACAGCGGATTAACCAAACCTAATTATTTAACAATCCTCATGTTACTTGTCAACACAGTGCTGTATTATTTTATTCTAATACAATGAAAGATCCGTCAATATCAATGCTGGACAAAGGGCCATCTCTTGCTTAGGATTAATATTTGACCAATCACAATAATAATACAAAGTCGAACAGGGAATGTTAGATGACATATTCCCTTCTCTATATCATTTTCTATTTAAAATAAGGCAATGTAATATGCTAAAGCGCATCGTTTACAGCGTATGTGGCGCAGCTATTGTTGGACTAGCTATTTTCAGTATATATGCTTGGCACCCTGCAATTGATCCCGTCGTACCAACACAAAAAAATTATGCTCCAGAGGTTATCGAACAGGGTAAAATCCTTGCCGCAGCAGGCTATTGTAGTACTTGTCATACACCACCTGGTGGCACAGCCTATGCCGGTAACTATGAAATGCATACTGATTTTGGCACCATTTATTCAAGTAACATCACTCCTGATGTCGAAACAGGCATTGGTAGCTGGTCGCAAGCCGCTTTTGCTCGCGCTATGCGCACGGGTGTGAGCCGCGATGGACATCATTTATTGCCTGCGTTCCCTTATGAACACTTTAATAAAATGACCGACGATGACATTAACGCGATTTATGCTTACATCATGACGTCTGTTCCGGCGGTTAACCAAGTCAAAAAAGACAACGGCATTGCGTTTCCTCTCAATATAAGATGGTTTCAAGCGGGTTGGAAACTGCTGTTTGCAGACACTCAAGCTTTTGAGGTTAACAGCAAGCAATCTGCCGAATGGAATCGCGGTGCTTACTTAGCGGAAGGTATTGCTCACTGTGGTGCATGCCATACTCCACGCAATGCTTTAGGCGGCGAACAGTACGCCCAAATGTACCAAGGTGCAGCCATTGATGGTTGGATAGCACCATCATTAACCTCTACTAGCACTTCACCTATCCCGTGGCGCGCGCAAGACTTTTATGAATACCTAACTACGGGTAACTCGCCTTATCATGGAAGTGCGGCAGGCCCAATGGCGCCGGTTATGCACAAAGGCCTGTCTGCTCTGCCAGACAGTGATATAGAAGCCATTAGTGGTTACTTTGCTGAAATTGCCCGTACCAATAACACCGACGAGCCTGACTCAAGCAGCACCTTGCAAGCAGCAATAGCGGCACAACATCAACAACCGGATCTGCGGATTGATGAAGGTGCACGTTTGTATGCGGCAGCTTGCCAAGCATGCCACTACAGCAGCGACCAGTTAGTTAAAGGCCGCCCGTTAATTACTATCGGTTCGGCAACACATCTTAATAATCCAACTAACCTGATTAACGTAATACTGGATGGCGTGCGTAGCGATCAAGGCATTAGCGGTATTGTAATGCCAGGATTCCGTGATGCACTTAGCGATGAAGACATTACTGCTATAGCAGCTTATTTACGTCAAGCAGCTGGGGAAAACACCTGGCCGAAATTACAACAACAAGTGGGCGAGATCCGCAATCAACCCCGATTTGAGCACTAATTCACTGGAGAAGTGACAATGGCAAAATTTATTTTAAACGGCAAACCGATGACTGCCGATGTAGAGAGTGATACTCCTCTACTGTGGGTTATCCGTGATGAACTGGACATGACCGGCACCAAATTTGGCTGTGGTATTGGTACATGTGGTGCCTGTACCGTCCATGTTGGCGGACGTGCCACACGTTCATGCATAACCCCTATATCGTCAGTTGAAGGAGCCGAAATCACTACGATTGAAGGACTTTCTGAAAAGGGCGATCACCCATTGCAAATATCTTGGCAAAAGCTGCAGGTACCACAGTGTGGTTACTGTCAGTCGGGTCAAATTATGCAAGCTGCAGCGCTACTAAAAGACATTCCTGAACCTTCAGACAAAGACATTGACGCTGTGATGGGCGGAAACTTATGTCGTTGTATGACCTACGTTCGTATTCGTGGTGCCATTCATGAAGCTGCAAACGCAATTAAGGAGAGCAACGATGAGCAGACTGCCTAAACGTGGATCGGTGGGTATTACCCGCCGCGGTTTTTTAATTGCGATGACAGCGGTAGGTGTCAGCTTTGGTTTTCCTCGTCATTTGATGGCGGCAATGGATCCTGCTAGCCCTGACGGTAAAGTATTACCTAGCGAAGGTGACATTTACGAACCGTCTTTATGGTACTCAATCGATACCGCCGGTAAAATTAAAGTCAACATTATGCGCTCAGAAATGGGCCAACATGTTGGTACCGCTATTGCGCGTATTCTTGCTGATGAACTAGAAGCGTCATGGGATGATGTCGAGATTATCCATGTCGACAGTGATCCACGCTGGGGTTACATGGTTACCGGCGGCAGTTGGTCTATTTCCCAAAGTTGGCCTGTTTACCGTCAAGCCGGTGCTGCGGGTCGTACAGCGTTAATTGAAGCTGCAGCTAAAAAATGGGGTATTGCAGCTAAAGACTGTAAAGCCAGTAACGGTAAAGTTATCTCAAGTAAGGGCGAGCTGTCTTACGGTGAATTAGTCTCTTTAGGCCTAACGCGTCAGTTTACTGAAGAAGAACTGAAAACCCTGCCGCTAAAGCCTAATGCCGATCTTAAACTGGTTGGCCAGCAGGTGACGTCTCTTGATATTGCCAACAAGACTAACGGTAAAACCATATTTGGTATCGACGCGAAAGTTGATGGCATGGTGTACGCCAACCCTATTTTGCCCCCTACTCGTTATGACTCTAAAGTGGTTAAGTTTGATGACTCTGCAGCAAAAGCAGTAAAGGGTTATCAGCAAACTATCGTACTAGATGATGCCAGTGGCAGCGTGCCTGGTTGGTTAATGGTTATCGCCAGTAGCTTTAATGCGGCCCAAAAAGCTTCGAAGCTGGTAAAGGTTACATGGGAAGCGGGTAAAACGGCAAACGTGTCTGAAGCAGATATTATTGCTCATGGTAAGCAATTACTTGCCGACCAAACCAAAGGCAGTCTTTTAGACACAGGCACTGTTGACACAGGGCCAGCATTTGCGAGTGCGAAAAGTACCATTGCAGAAGAATATATCACCAGTACGGTACTCCATGCGCAAATGGAACCGCTTAATGCTTTGGTATTTAAAAACCAAGACGGTATTTGGGAAGTGCATTCAGGTTGTCAGTGGCAATCACTTACTCTGCCCGTATTAGCAACGGCGTTAGGCGAAGAAGAAGCTAACATTGTTATTCGCACCTATATGTTAGGCGGTGGTTTTGGCCGTAGACTTAACGGCGACTACACCATTCCGGCTGCGTTGACCTCTAAAGCGTTAGGCGGTAAACCGGTTAAAATGGTGATGATTCGTCCACAAGATATGCTATTTGATAGTGCGCGTTCGGCATCTGTTCAACAGCTAAAAATGGCATTTGATGACAAAAAAGCGGTTACTGCAATGGAGCATCACGCTACTGCAGGTTGGCCAACTCAAGTCTTAGCGCCAGGGTTTATGCCTAAAGGCACCAATGGCGAACCGTATGATCCGTTCTCGATTGCCGGAGCAGACCATTGGTACACTGTTGGCGCTCAAAAAGTACGCGCGGTATCGAATGATCTGGCCATTGCGACATTCAGACCGGGTTGGTTACGTTCAGTTGGACCGGGTTGGACAAGTTGGGCTGTTGAAAGCTTTATGGATGAGGCTGCACATCATGCTGGTAAAGATCCATTGCAGTTCCGTCTCGACATGCTCATTGCTGAAGGCCGAAATGCCGGTAGCACACCAGTAGCCGAAGGTGGTGCAGCTCGTCAAGCCGCTGTACTTAAAAAAGCTGCCGAGATGATTGGTTGGGGCACACCACAAGCCAAAGATACAGGGCTTGGAATTGCATCTACCTTTGGTCAAGAGCGTGATATGCCAACATGGGTATCGTGTGCAGTACAAGTTCATGTCGATAAAACCAACGGTATTGTCAATGTGCAGAAACTGGTTATCGCCATCGATGCCGGTATTATTGTTGACCCAAATGGCGCTGAGGCCCAATGTCAGGGCGCTGCACTATGGGGATTATCTATGGCGTTGTATGAAGGTACTGAGCTGCTTAATGGTCAGTATAAAGACTCAAACTTCGATACTTACACTCCGCTGCGCTTAGGTCAGACACCGGAAGTTATCATCGAATTTATCCCAAGCAAAATGCCACCATCTGGCTTAGGTGAACCGGCAGTAACCCCCGTTGCTCCAGCGATTGCTAACGCAATCTATCAAGCTGTAGGTGTGCGGTTACGTAAAATTCCGATGAAACCTAGCGAACTAAAAAGCGCATTAACTAACGCGTAATTAATCTGCATTAACAGCCCAGTCTTTGTAATAATGACTGGGCTTTTTTATGCTTGCTGCACCTCATCGTTATCATTCTTTAGACTGAGGGATAAATAATTTTATTTCCCCCTACTCGATTTAAAAAACGTCAATAAAAACAGTGGACAAGCTTTGTTCCTCCAGCAGCAGAGTCATAGCACCGGTTGGTTTGTTACCAAAAAGTAACGTTTTTCCTTTATAATTACGCCCAAGTATCGTCACATTGTTGAGTATCCTATGCCGCAAAGTCCACCTGTCAATTTAGAGCCCATCCTCTTGGATGCATTAAAACTCACTCCAAATTGTTTCGGTGTACTCAACCAAGATAAAGAAGTTATCTACTGTAATCAGCACTTCGCCAGCATCTTTGGCACTACCACAGAAGATGCTATTGGCAAAAAATCAGGCGATTTATTACGCCACGCTTGGGAAACTAAGCAAGGCGTTATTATCAATACTGATGATTTTGAACAATGGCTGGAAAATCTGCATAAACTGCATTCAGAAAAGGCTCTAAACCAGTATGAAACAGACCTGTCTGATGGGCGTTGGTTTAAAATGACCAGGATTAACGTAGACAGTGGTTACACCATTATTATGGGCGCAGATATCACCAACCTAAAACAGGCACAAACATCACTAGAACAAGCACATCAACAAATCGAAAGTTTAGTGAATACAGATCAACTAACTGGGGTGCATAATCGTCGCTCATATAACCAATTAGCAAAACAAGAATGTGCCAGAGCGATCAGATTTAACCAACAGTTATCCTTGTTGGTTATCGATATCGATTACTTTAAAGTGATTAATGACAATTTTGGTCATGAGGGCGGAGATAGCATACTTAAACAGTTTGCCCAAATATGCAGTGATTTACTGCGCCAATCAGATTCATTGTCCAGAATCGGTGGTGAGGAGTTTACCATCATCTTACCGATGACCGACGGTGAAGGTGCAATGATCATTGCTGAGCGTATTCGAGAACATATTGCCAAACACTCATTTCATACCACTCAAGCAAATAGCAACATTAAGGTTACCGTATCTATTGGCGTAAGTTCATTAACCGCCGAAGACAAGGTAATACAAGACCTTTTTAGCCGAGCAGACATGGCTATGTATTGCGCCAAACGCGGCGGCAGAAACCAAGTACAGCAAGCACAGACTGTATAACTTGGTTTCATATTGCCACCATTATTGAGAAAAATGTTTAAACCCTGGAGCTCATAAAACCGAGGTTAATGCCCTTCAGAAAACAAATAATTTAACCAGCCCTGCATTCTTAACAATACCTTTCGCATTACCGCAACATGGCTAAAATGATCGGTATAAATAGCCACTTGCCCAGCGACGCCAGCGGGTAACGATTGTCTTATTGCATCATCCTCTAGCTCAATCAACACCAACACTCGTCCGCGTTGAAACAACTTACTTGATGACTGTAAATTACCGCTAAATTGGATCTCACCTTCTGCCATTGCAGGGAGTATTTTGGCGACTTTACCTTTAAATACCTGTCCAGGCATGGCATCTATTATCACTTCAGCTTCATCACCTTCTTTAAGGCGTAATAATGAGTTTTGCCAAAAAGCACCTGCAAAGTATCTTCTCTCATCTGGAATAAAAGTCAGAGCTGGGCGCAAAGGTATAGGCACGGCCATAACACCTTTTCGCAGCGCTAACTGAGTGACAACGCCATCAGCAGGCGCTCTGACAACGGTTTGCTGTAAGTCATACTCGGCCTTGGCGAGTTCAGCTTGTAGACCTGCTACTTTAGTATTAACACCGTCAATATTTGACTCATATGCCAAACGAGTCCGCAGCTCTTCAGCTAAAGCTCCATCAAGTTGTGCTGACGAAGCAATGTATAACTGGCGGCGATTATCGAGTTCAAGTTCAGTAAACGGTGAATTACGCCCCGCTTTTTTACGACCATCTTCATAGCGACGATAGACTGATTCAGTACGATCTTTATCTGCTGTAGCTTGTTCAACTTTGGCAGTAGCAATTTGAAACGCTGCTTCAAGCTGTGGGACTTGCAGCTCTGCTTCTTTTAAAGCCGCTTTTTTTTGCTTAACCATTGCGAGGTAAGGTATTGGGTCAATTTTAAATAACACCTCACCTTCTTTCACCGGTGTGTTCGGCTTAACATTGACTTCGATAACCAATCCTTTAACTGCGGGTACAATCGGAATAGTGACAAAATACTCGCGAGCAAACCGTGAATAAGGATGGTTATAATTCATTAAAATTAATAAAGTACCAATTAACACAATTCCGCCAAGAATCGCCGTCGGCACCGTCCATTTTGTTAACGGAATTTTAAATACTTTAAAAATGGCGATACAAAATGCGGTATAAGTCAGTATGAGTAGTAAGTCCATGCTTATGCCTCTTGTGAGTGTTCATCTGAAACCGGAGGAGTCGTGACAACAGAACGTTGCTCTAATAGCGATAAACGATCAGTTAACGCTGTGACATGATTCATTAGCTCTTTAACTTCACCCTCGAGTATCAATTCTCGCTTTCTCGAGTCACTAAATCCCCAACCTCTATCTTCACGATATAACGTGGCCCAAATCCATAAAAATGGCCAAATAGCATGCAACGTAAATAAGCTTACCCAACCAGCAATATGCAATGCATCTTGCTGTGGATGATTACGTTTTTTCGCAATCTCGTAAGGGATATCATGAATCGCAATAATGCCGTAAAACATAAATATCACGACAAAAAATATAATCCCTAGCGCAAAATAATCTAAAAACATATCAGCTCCCAATTTCAATTTATTATCATCAAAGTGTCCTTGCTTAAATAAACAATGAACCCATTTTTAGTATAGAACTGATTAACAAAAACACATTGAAACGATTCAAATAACGAAGAGACTGACCTGATTTTTTACACGAATTATTGCTATAAACATGGAAACTTTGATGTTAGTTATGCACAAAAAAAGCCCGCGTTATTGACTAACGCGGGCTTTTAACTCATGTAAGTTACAACAACTAAAGCCTAGTCTCCGGCCATTTCTTGCAAAAACTCAAGTCGCTGCATTTCTTGTTCATCGGGTTGCCATGGTTCATCAGATAACGACTCAACAGCAAAGTCGCCTAGCTCATAGGCAGGCTCTTCACTGTGGCCATACTGAGTTAACTCGCCGGGTACTGCAGGACGGAGCTCTAATACAAATGTGCTCAGAACATAAGGACCTTTATATTGCGCTAACACTCCTTTATAGGCTTTAAGATCCAGTACCACAGAGCCTTCAGTCAGCTTGGCGGAACCCGTTAGCAAGGCAATCGGCTGTTTATCTGCTGTATATAGATTGGCCCGTAAACGATAATAACCCGCTTGATCTACATCCAATTTAACCGGGATTAACATATCGCTGCCTTCAGCGCGGATATCCCCCACTCCGGTTATTGTTGCCGTAGGATGGCTATACTCTATGCCGGTTTTTAATGTTTGCTTTTTGCCCTTGGCGCTAAAAGTAACACTGACTTCCATTGGACCATTCCAATCCTCTTCCGCATTCAGTTGTATCGCCCATTTGCCATCGGCACCTAGCATGGTTCCACTAATTAATGGCTCAGATCCACTTGCAAGCTCACGGTGTAATGCTGCACTTGCCCCAGCAACAAGTAAGCCATTCACCTCAAGATTAATGACCACAGGTTCAGGAAAACTAAAACGATACTTAGTTAATACAATACTGGCACTGGCTCCATCTTGGAGCTGCACTGGTTGAGTAATATAAGCATTTGGGTTAAGTAAGTGCGAATCATCAGCCGATAATGGCATTGAGTAAGACGGTAACTCAAGCTCACTAGCATAAGCCTCTGCCATAAGCTGAAAACTGTCGCTGATCGGTTGTGGAAGCTTTTCAATCACGGTCATCGATTTAGCTTGCATGGGTTTTACCACTTTTGGTTTACTCGGTGCAGTATCATCTAGCTCAATAACAGCCGCACTCTGAGTCGGCTCAAGTGCCGACTCAGAAGTGTAAACCCAAAACCCTACTGCCGTAGCTAGCAGGGTTATCGTTATGACGATTTTTTTATATTTCATATACGCTTAGTTAGCTGCCTGATACACAAGTGCTGACATACTGGTTTTATTCGAATTACTAACCACTCTATAACGTGAACTAAATATCCACCAGCCACGTTTTTCATCATAGGTGTTGAATTGTAAGCTATCGCCATTGAGATAACTGGCGCGACTGTTAGCAGAAGTCACATCATCTTTAGCGCTATTTAAAATAGTGTCGCCATGGCTATAGCCTTCACTCATCAACATTGGGTAGTGATAAGGCATAAATCCACTTGGGCCATTAGTAGACGTGAGCTTGCCATCAAATGCCACACTGCGCGAACAACTGTCGTAACTGCCAACGGCTGCTGCACCACAACTAGAATGACTGGCAACAACGCCATCATCTTCGCCGGGTAAAAATGCCCCTGTCACACCGAGAAAGTCAGATCCTGCCCCAGCAAAACGTAAACGAGGTACTCGGCTTTCAGGAAACGCAGCTAATTGGCGTGCAGTATTTACGCGTAGATCATTCAATACCCCAATATTGGATGACGACGGCAGTTCTCCTAACCATAACGACACTGCCAGTTTTAATGTTGCATCAATCAAACCTGAACCACTGGCGACATTAACCGCCAAATCAGCCAATTCAACCCCACCACCCGCGCCAGAAAAGTCAAATGTGGCGACAATATTAAGCGGCTTTAAACCTGCGTTTTGCAACCATAGCGCTTGGTTATCAATAATATAGCGCATCACTAAATCGCCAGTAGAATGGGTCACAAATACACAACCGCTGGCACATGTCCCCTCACGCGACAACTGTTGCAATTTAGGCCACACATACTGACTGGTTATTTTATTGGCAATACGCTCTTGCGATGGCCAATCAATGCGTGCATCAGCACGATCTCGCCAATATTGCGCCCAGTACTCTGAACCATTGTCAGTTACCTGCGTGCCTGTCGGTTTACTCTGTAAATCATCCGGTTGAAAGCCATGCACTAACACTACTGGGTAGCTACCAACGGCTGCTTGAGCTGCGCCAGTTAATAAGCCTGCCAACAGTAAAAGTATCGATTTTGTCATTGGGTTGTCCTCTTATTTTATCTGCTGCAGCGCCAACAGCACTGTTAACAGAACTTTATTATTTTGTTACTCATATTGGATTTTTTATTACAACTCCAACATCAACATAGAGCAGAATCAAAACAATGCAACCACAAAAATTCGGCCTATTTATCGTAAAATAGACCTATTGTTTGAATTAACAGATAACAATTTAAACAGGCTAGCATTCCAGTATTTAGCATTAGGCAATAACAACTCAAATGCGACGTTATGGTATTTGACACAGATGTTTTAAGTAATTACTCAAACTTGTAAAAAAAAATTAACCGTGTGTTGGAATAGCTATCTTATCAGTACTATCTTTGAGTGATATCGATGAGTGATATCGATAACTAGAATGGTGGGAACAAGAGGTACTTTTGCCTAAATAGAGAATCCATCAGAAGCGATAAAAATGACCATAACCACAACCTTTGTATACGCAGCATGGTTAAATAAATGACTGTTCCATAGTGTGATCGACCTATGGAAAGTTAGTGACGAAAACAAACAAGCCCCGCCAATGAATATCAACAGGGCTTGTTGCTAATGCCTATTTCGATGCTCTCAAAATTGACACTTATAGTAGCGATGCTTTTATAGTTATGCTTTTTTAGCCGCGATGGCTGCTTGCACTTGATTAATGGCAGTGCCTCCTAATACATCACGTTTTTCTAAACACGCTTCAATCGTAAGGTTTGGATACACATCATCGCTAATCACATTGGCAAATTTTTGTAGCTCAGCCACGCTTAAGTCTTCAATCGGCTTTTGCTCACCAATGGCAAATACCACCACCTCGCCCACTACATGATGTGCTTCACGGAACGGCATGCCTTTAGCCACAAGATAATCAGCAAGTTCAGTGGCGTTAGCATAACCTTGTTGAGCTGCTACCAAGGCTTGTGGACGGTTAACTTTTAAGCCCGACAATACTAATGCAGCCATGTCTAAGCAAATAGCCCAGCTGTCGACCACATCAAACAAGCCTTCTTTATCTTCTTGCATGTCTTTGTTGTAAGCCAATGGCAAGGCTTTCATGGTAGTTAAAATACCCATTAAGCTGCCATAAACACGGCCGGTTTTACCACGAATAAGCTCTAAGGCATCGGGGTTTTTCTTTTGCGGCATCAGTGATGAGCCAGAAGTGACTTCATCGGCTAGTGAGATAAAATTAGCTTCGCCAGAATTGAAGAAAATTAAATCTTCAGCCATGCGGCTTAAATGCATCATGCTGATTGACGCTGCGCTGCATAATTCAACCACATGGTCGCGATCCGACACACTGTCTAAGCTGTTTAAGGTTGGGCGAGCAAAGTTTAATGCCGCCGCTAACGCGTGGCGATCAATTGGGTAAGCTGTACCTGCTAGTGCGCCTGAACCTAGCGGACATGAGTCGGCACGGCTTAATGCATCTTGTAGGCGACTAATATCACGCTCATACATTTCAACATAAGCTAGCGCCCAATGGCCAAATGTTACTGGCTGTGCACGCTGTAAATGGGTGTAACCTGGCATAACGGCATCGACTTCACGCTCGGCTAATGCAATTAACTCTGCATGTAATGTACCTAGGCGCGCAAGTAATGCTGCACCTTCTTTTTTGCACCACAATTTTAAATCTGTGGCGACTTGGTCGTTACGCGAACGGCCCGTGTGGAGTTTTTTACCTAAATCGCCCACTTTGGCAATCAGCTTTTGTTCAACAAAACTGTGTATATCTTCGGCGCCGTTGCTGATAATAGCTTGTGGATCATTACCCACTTCCACCAGCAATTCATTTAAAGCCGCTTTTAAATCGATACATTCTTTAGCAGTAATAATGCCTACGCTAGCAATGGCGTCTGCCCATGCGATAGAGCCGACAACGTCTTGTTCAAATAAGCGGTAATCCACTGGCAATGAGTCATTAAATAACTTAAAAAGTGCACTGGTTTCGCCCTGAAATCTTCCGCCCCATAACGCCATGTCGGTATCCTCTGTTTTGAAAACTGTTTTAAGAACTGGGTGTTTAATAATATAGCTGTAAGTCATATTCTCTTTCTTGTAATGACTCTCTGTTTGCCAAAAGTCATTATAAGAAAGGCGCTTTACAGCGCCTTTATATCGTTGGCGTAAAATCTATTTAGTATTTAGCGCTCGAATACGGCTCGCTAAAGAATATAAACGGATAAAGCCTTCAGCATGTTTTTGGTCGTACACATCATCTTCACCAAAGGTGGCGAATGATTCTGAATACAAGCTGTTTGGTGAACGCTTTTTAACAGCTGTCGCCTGGCCTTTATACAGCTTAATCACTACATCGCCGTTAACCGATTCTGCTAATGATTCTGATGCTGCAATAAGCGATTTACATAAAGGCGTAAACCAACGACCGTCGTACACTAGGTGCGACATTTGGCCAGCAATTTGCTCGCGCCAAGTACGGCTAGTTTTGTCTAGTACCAATTCTTCAATGGCACGAAGACCAGCAAACATTACAGTACCGCCTGGTGTTTCGTAACAACCACGAGACTTCATGCCCACTAAACGGTTTTCAGTAATGTCGATACGACCTACACCGTGTTTGCCAGC
>NZ_JACJFI010000250.1 GCF_014164505.1 Shewanella sp. SG41-4
GTTGTTGGCATAGCTTGTGCTTTATAAGATCCATATCCGACCTAATTATTGATATACATATAGCAAAAGGATTTTTATCATGACCAAACAGAAGTTGATTTGTAGTGTAGCGTTAACCAGCATGTTATTTACTGCTGGGGCGCTGACTCCCGCCATGGCAAAAATGTCAATTAATGATGAAAAGTGCAATGTGACATTAAACTATGACGTTACCGTTGAACCTAAAAAATTGCAGATTAGTGATAATGGATCCGAGAAATACCGCGTCGAACTCGAGCAACTGTATGTAGACGGTAAAAAAGTCTCTTTAGACGCTAAACAACAACAATTACTCACTCAATATTCTGATGAGCTATCCCGTCAAGTACCTGATGTAATTGATTTAGTGGGTGATGTCGTTTCAATGGCATCTCAAGCGGTTAATATGGCGTTAACCCCAATATTTGGTGATGCTACAGGTAGCCAAATTGATAAGCTAATGACAGGGATTCAAACGCGTATTGACACTATGGCTTACCAACAAGGCGATAAGTTTTATTTAGGATCAACAGAGTCTTCAATTGAACATGCATTTAATGAAGAGTTTGAGCAAGAGATAGAACAAATGGTCACCAATTCAATGGGATCATTAATGATGACTTTAGGTAGCCAGATCATGTCTTCTGAAGGTGGTTCATTTGAAGAGAAAATGAATGCGTTTTCACAAAAAATGGATAATGTCGGTAAAGACATCGAGCAACAACTGGAGTCGCAATCCCAAGGACTTGAACAACGGGCTGATAAAATCTGTGATAATTTTGAAGGATTATTAGTGTTAGAAAGCCAAGTGCGCAAAGCCATTCCAGAACTTGCACCCTATACATTAGCTAAACTAGGCGAGCTAAAAGAGTAAATTTATTTTGTTCAACCTGTCTTCCCGGACACCTGACTTTCCCCTGTGCTCTTTTTAAAGACACAGGGGCTTTTTTTTTGTGCCAATTATAGCTGCATTACCGCTATAGCTAGTGTTGCTTTGTTCTGATAAAAAAATTGTCAATTATAAATATAGAGCCATAGAAGCTTTTTTTGTTATACTCACGGCAATTGTTACAAAATTACACTCTACTTTAGATGTGGTTATATTTCAGAACCTTCATTTGTTTGTGTTGATTGGCGATATTAGTTTGTTTTAGTGCTCATTTGACTGCAACAATCATAATATTTGCATGTTGATATTAACGCCTAGCAAGGTTTAGTTACCAGCAATGGCCAATAGATATCTGAAATTTTTATTAATGTCGTAACCAGCTTAAGGCGACTTTCATGTTAGAACTGTTAGAACCTATCGCAATTTTTACTCATGTTGCACGTGCAGGAAGTTTTAGTGCTGCAGCCAGACGTCTTGGCATTTCTAAATCTAAAGTAAGTACTCAAGTTGCAGATCTTGAACATAAACTTGGTGTGCAACTTATTCAGCGTACAACTCGCAGTTTAAGCCTTACTGAAGCCGGCAATTTATTGTATCTACAAGGCGAAGAACTTCTTCGTGATGCAGAGCAGGCTGTTTCAAGTGTTCACAACTTAAATGATGCTACTCGTGGTGTGTTAAAAGTGGGGATTTCGCAATCATTTGGCACCATGCATATAATTCCAGCGTTACCGGCATTTATGGCCAGACATCCAGAGCTTGAACTGCAAGTTAGCTTACTTGATCATAAAGTCGATGTTGTCAGTGAAGGCTTAGATCTATTGTTAACCATGTCTGAGCAATTACCGCTGGGTATGGTGGCAAGACCGTTAATGAAATGCCAGTTCCTGTTAGTCGCATCTCCTGGGTATATTGCTCAGCATGGCAACATTAGCCGACCTGAACAATTGGTTGATCACAATTGTTTGGTGTATCAAGGTGAGTGGCATGAGCACAGTATGTGGCAATTTAAAAAGGGCGAAGACTATTGCGAAATTGGCGTATCTGGTAATTTCCGTGTCGATAATGCACCTGCATTGAAATCAGCCGCAGTGAGTGGTTTAGGCATTGTTTATTTAGCCAGTTACTTAATGGAAGATGAAATTGCTCAAGGGACATTAGTGCCTATGTTACCTGACTGGCAATTGACTCATAATCTGCCATTGCAAGCAGTGTATCCTCGTCGTAAGCATTTAGCTCCGAAGGTTAGTGCCTTCATTGATTTCATTAAAACACACATTAGTAGCCCACCTTATTGGGATGCTAAGTTCGACCATTTGTATAAACTTCGTAAGTAAAAGTGGAAACATTGTTCATGTTTTAAAACAAAGCCGCAACTTACCTTGCGGATTTCTTTTAAGTTTTTGATTTTAAATTGCTTAAGGAGTTGATTGATTAGTTTATTAGTAAGTTGCTAATCAAGAGGTTAGCGATTTACATTTGTTAACTAGTTGAACTCTGTTCTGATATCAATACAATGGGTGTTAGTTGATTCGAAGTGATTTGAACCCTGCGTTTTTCTGAGAAATGACCCCTTTTCAGTTAGGCGTACAAATCGGCAAGGTAGCAAATTTTGAATCAGTGTTGGCAATGGTTTTCGAACTAAAATAATGCCAACCTTAAAACCATCATCCTAGTTTACTTGGTTACCCCAGACTTTGTTCTGGGGTTATTTTTTTGTGAAATTTGATAAAAAAACGGCAACCTCAGGTTGCCGTTTTATGTTAGTTCGAGTGGATCTGTTATTGAAAATTACCGTGATTGAACCTGTTTAATCCACTTGTTTACTTGCTCTTCAAGTATGTCTAATGGCAATGGACCATTTTTAAGAATTACAGTATGAAATTCGCGAATATCAAACTTAGCTCCTAGTGCCTTTTTAGCCTGCTCACGTAGTTGTAGTATTTTAATCATTCCCACTTTATACGCTGTCGCTTGTGATGGCATAACAATATGGCGTTCAACCATTTTTATCGCATCAGACTCAGCGTTTGGAGTATTCTCAACGTAGTAGGCAATAGCTTGTTCACGAGTCCACTTTTTAGCGTGTATCCCAGTATCAACCACTAAACGGCATGCACGCCATAGCTCCATCGATAAACGGCCAAAATCAGAGTATGGGTCGGCATATAAGCCCATTTCCTTAGGGAAGTATTCTGAGTAAAGTCCCCAGCCTTCAATATAAGCAGTGTAACTACCAAATTTACGGAATTTTGGAATACCTTGCAGTTCTTGTGCAATAGCAATTTGCATGTGATGACCAGGGATCCCTTCATGATAAGCAAGCGCTTCCATCTGATACTTTGGCATCGCTTTCATTTTGTATAAATTAGCGTAATAGGTGCCAGGGCGAGATCCATCCGGTGCTGGTTGATCGTAAAATGCTTTACCTGCTGATTTCTCTCTAAACGCCTCTACTTTTTGTACCACTAATTCTGCTTTAGGCTTAATGGTAAATACTTCATCTAACCGAGACTCCATGGTATCGATAAGAGACTTTGCTTGAGTGATATAGGCCGCTTTACCTTCATTTGTGTCAGGATAATAAAATTGTTTATCATCGCGCATGAACACGAAAAATTCTTGTAAGTTGCCAGCAAAATGTACCTTTTTCATAATGACTCGCATTTCATCATGAATACGCTTTACTTCAGATAAACCAAGATCGTGGATAGTATCTGCTGTCATGTCTGTTGTAGTAGTCCGGGCAAGGGCATTATTGTAAAACGCCTCTCCGTCAGGCAGTTTCCACACACCATCTTGAGTATCCGCACGAGCTTCTAGTGACATGGTATAGCTGATTAACTGCTCATAGGCAGGTTTTACCTTAGTCAGTAGAGCTTGTTTAACTTCAGCGAGTAAGGCTTTTTTATTGTCATCAGTTATATCGAGTTTATTTATTTTACGTGTCGCATCAGCCCATAACGCGCTGTCTTTTCCAGTATCTGCAAATGGGGCGCCAGTGATAATGTTTTTACTATCAGAAATCACATATGGGAAAACAAATTTTGGCGCAATGATATGCTTTTTAGCGCGGATTTCTAATGAGGTTTCTAATTGTGCTAGTAGTGTTGGTATGGCGTTCAAACGACTAATATAGGCTTTTGCATCACTTTCATCAGTTATTTGATGTTGATTAATCAGAAATGAAGCCACGACAGAATGGACACCATACATTTGGTTAATCGGATAGCTGTGATAACGCCATTTATCGTCGCTAATAGTGTGTTCTAAGCCAGCTTTCAACAGTTCATAACTGAGTGCTGCTTGTTCATTTAGTTTGTTGGCATCAAGACGCGTTAGCCTTGTGAGTTGCTGTTTACTGCGGGCTAAATCTGCATCTGCAGCGGCATCAGACAAGTCATTCCACTTGTCGTAATCTTGTTTGATGCCAAGGTAAGTTTGGTTAATCGGATTTGCCATTACATTTTCCATGAAAATGGCTTCGAACAATGCGTTGGCTTTTTCGGATTCGGTTTGTTGGCTTGATGTCGCTGTACTTTCTTGTTGGCTCAATTGCGGTATGTTGTGCAAATTCGCAATGGCTGATGCGCTTAATAAGCTCGATAACGCGACAGCAACGAGAGTTGTTTTTGTTTTAATAGACATTGATATCATCCCAAAGTACCTAAGTTATAGCTGCATATCCTAATCAAGCTTTGGCTAAAAGTGTGAATAGAAATGTTAGAAAGTGTGTATTTAAGGTAAGTGGAATGTAGTGATAGAAGCGTTTTTGATTGTTGACTCGCAGTTGTAAGGTTGAAAAGTAAACTGCGAGTCATATTGTTTTAGTAAAATCGACTGATTAAGTTAGATAAATTGAGACAGCAAATCATTTACAAACATGTGGCCTTTGGGCGTCAATTGCCAATGTGTTGTTGTTTCCGTCAATAATCCCCGTTCAATTGATTTTTGCATCCCCACTTTTACCACCTCTGCTGATTGGCCTGTACGCTGCTCAAATTCAGTTTTAGGGATCGGAGTCATCAATCTTAGACGATTCATTAAGTATTCTAGAGGGCGGTCTTCTTCAACGACATCTGTCGTTTCAAAGGTATATTTTTCTGCGGCCAAGTACCCTTTAGGGTGCTTTATTTTTACGGTACGCACAATCCGATTTGAGTCGGGCAGGGTGATTTTACCGTGGGCCCCGCAACCGATGCCAAGGTAATCGCCAAATTGCCAATAGTTAAGATTATGGCGACATTGGTATCCAGGTTTTGCATAGGCGGATATTTCGTATTGCTCATAACCTAATGCCGCTAAGCGTTGCTGACCTTGCTCGTAAATTTGCCACAGGTTCTCATCATCTGGTAATTGTGGCGGTTTTGAATGAAACAAAGTGTTGGGTTCAATGGTGAGTTGATACCAAGAAAGATGCGGTGGGGCTAAAGCTGTTGCTGTGTCGATATCATGCATGGCTTCGTCAAAGCTTTGGTTAGGCAAACCATGCATTAAATCGAGGTTAAAACTTAAATAATCAGCTTGCTTGGCTTTTTCAGCCGCCACTTTGGCTTCATCCTCATTATGGATGCGCCCCAACAAATTAAGTTTTTCTTTTGAGAAACTTTGCACCCCAATAGATAAGCGCGTGACACCCGCCGCACGGTAAGCACTAAAGTCATCGTGCTCTAATGTACCGGGGTTGGCTTCCATGG
>NZ_JACJFI010000251.1 GCF_014164505.1 Shewanella sp. SG41-4
AATTGGTGTTAATCAGCAATATGCTGCAATGGCTAGAAGCAGCAAAAACCCGTCTGATAGCCAATTTATTCGAGGCCACCTGCAAGAAGCTAAATGGTTTATTAAAAGTATCGAAAGCCGCAATGATACTTTACTTAAAGTGGCTAATTGTATTGTAAAATTTCAGCAAGGTTTCTTTGAATATGGTGAAGAAGCCATGAAGCCTATGGTATTGAATGATATTGCTGAAGCCGTAGAAATGCATGAATCGACTATTTCACGTGTCACCACACAAAAATATATGCACACTCCACGTGGATTATTTGAACTAAAATACTTCTTCTCGAGCCATGTCAGTACTGACGATGGTGGGGAATGCTCATCAACCGCAATTCGTGCTTTTATCAAAAAACTCGTTGCCGCAGAAAACCAGCAAAAACCCCTAAGTGACAGTAAAATGGCTCAACTTCTGGCAGAACAAGGTATAAACGTTGCACGTCGTACGATTGCAAAATATCGAGAAGCAATGCTGATCCCGCCCTCAAACCAACGTAAGAGTTTATAACCTACAAGGCAATGGAGGATTTTTTATGCAAATAAGCCTAACTGGACGACATGTCGAAATCACAGAATCATTACGTGAATATGTCCATGTTAAATTTTCAAAGCTTGAACGACACTTCGATCAGATCCATAATGTACACGTTGTACTCAGTTTAGAAAAATTACAGCAAAAAGCAGAAGCTAAAATCAACGTTAATGGCGCAGAAATTTTTGCGATGTCAGACAATACTGATATGTATGCTGCAATAGACGCCCTGATCGACAAACTCGACCGTCAGGTAATTAAACACAAAGAGAAGAATACAAAACACTAACGATGGAACTTTGTACCATTCTGCAGCCGGAATGCACTACCTGTGCCACACCGGGCAGTAAGAAAAAAGTACTGGAACTCATCAGCAATTTAGTCGCTGCCCAGTACCCAACCCTGTCTTCGCAAGAGGTTTTTGAAAGCCTGCTAGCGAGAGAGAAAATGGGTAGCACAGGTATAGGAAATGGCATTGCGATACCTCATGGCCGATTAACGACCATCGAACGCCCTATCGCAATATTTATTAAATGTGAAGAACCCATTGCCTTTGATGCAATCGATAAACAGCCCGTGGATATTTTATTTGCTTTGTTAGTACCTGCAGACCAGTGCCAACAACATTTAGGCACGTTATCAAGCATGGCCCAAAAGTTAAGCGATAAGCAAATATTGAAACAGCTTCGTAAAACTCACGACGCAACAGAACTTTATCAGGTTATTACTGCATGAAACTTGTCATAGTATCGGGACGTTCAGGCTCAGGAAAATCTGTTGCCCTGAGAGTATTAGAAGACCTGGGGTATTATTGTGTTGATAATTTGCCTTTACCGCTCATTGGCACATTATTAGCTCAGCTTAAGGGCAGTAATGATTTGGTTGCGATTAGCGTTGATGTTCGCAACATTGCTGAACAAGGCAAAGTACTTCAAGAACAATTGGCACTACTGGAAAATGACACTGAAATTATTAGCTTCTTTTTAAATTCCAATGACAAAGTATTGCTCAAACGCTACAGCGAAACACGTCGATTACACCCATTATCTAAAAATCATATTTCACTGCAAGAAGCGATCAAGTTAGAAGGCCGTTTACTTGAGCCTATTGCTAAAATTGTTGACCACTACATCGACACTTCTGCGCTGAATATATACGAATTAAGCGACCAAGTTAGGCAAATATTATTAGGCAGTGTTGATAAAGAGTTAGTCATTAACTTTGAATCATTTGGCTTTAAGCACGGAATGCCGACAGAAGCAGACTTTATGTTTGATGTACGCTTTTTGCCCAACCCACATTGGGAAATTGAACTGCGCCCATTTACGGGGTTAGACGAACCCGTACAAGAGTTTTTAGGTCGCCAGCCATTGGTTAATAAATTTATTTGGCAAATTGAAAACCTATTTGAAACTTGGATGCCACATTTAGAACGTAACAATCGCAGTTACCTTACTATCGCGATTGGTTGTACTGGAGGCCAGCATCGTTCGGTATATATTGCAGATCAGTTAGCAAAACGATTTAGGCAAGGCAGTAAACACACCGTTAATGCTCGCCACAGAGAATTAAATATCAGTGATATAGTAACTAAGTGAACATAGGATCGGGTCAATGATCAAACTTGAACGCCAAGTTACCATTTCAAACAAATTGGGATTGCATGCCCGCGCAGCAACAAAGCTCGCGGTATTAGCTGCAGATTTTGATGCCAACATCACCTTAACTCAAGGGGAAAAAAACGCCAGCGCAGCTAGCGTGCTTGGGTTATTAATGCTTGAAAGTGGTATCGGTAAAATGATTACTGTGACAGCTCAAGGCCCTGACGCTGAAGTTGCATTAAACGCAGTGTGTGATCTCATTAATGCTAAATTTGATGAATGTTGTTAATTTTTCAATAGCACAAGATTTGTGAATAGCTTTTAATTTGCAAATGGCCGCGAGCCACTCATTTGTAAATATCATCACCGTAATTGCATGCGGCCTTTACATGACTAGGCCCATACTAATCAAACAGACATGACGTTGATGCTCACTGGTAGACATCAGTCCCTCGAAAATATTAGCCCTTAGGTTTATCTCACGCAGTTGATACTAATCTCATTTGCATCTGTTCATTCTGCGGGAGTGTAGTGCTTAACATGATAAAGACATAGCGACTTCCAGCAACGGATCTAGTGCAACTCTGCTTCCGTGAAGTCGTAGGTCTGTAGTATGTAAAGCGGCATAGGCAGTGCAGAATTTCTCCGCAGAAAATACTTAAGTATTTTCTGCGTTCATCGTCTACAGCAAAGACAGCTATTTCTTCATTTATACGCCTTGAACTGTACAACCTGAGAAGCCCAGAATGATTACATACTGAATGATATTAGTATGACGAATAGGAAGTAGATATATGGGTAAAGAGTACCTAGATAATGAGATAACAGAACAACGTCTCAATCAACTCGCTCAAGCGCTAGACAGCGGCCTGTTTGTTCATGCCCGTAACATGCTACATACCATGTCACCTAACGATGTCGCGCTTATTCTCGAATCATCTCCGCCCAAAAATCGTCAGGTGTTATGGCAACTCATTGATCAGCAATATGCCGGTGAAATTCTTGATGAATTAGGTGAAGAACTTAAAGATTCACTGATCAGCAGCATGACCCCAGAGAAGCTTGCCCAGGCCACTATAGGCATGGATACAGATGATCTCGCCTATATTCTTCGTAGCCTACCCGATGTTGTTTACAAAAAAGTACTCAAATCAATGCGAAGCCAAGACAGGGATAGAGTAGAGCAAGCATTGCGTTACCCAGATGATACTGCTGGCAGTATTATGAATACTGATACCGTCACTCTACGACCGGATGTCAATATCGAAGTGGTATTACGCTATTTACGTCAACGAGGACATTTGCCTGATACAACTGATACTTTATATGTTGTTGACCGCCAAGATCATGTTTTAGGTGGAGTCAGGCTAGCTGATTTACTCACATGCGATCCAAGCGTAACGATCCGCAGCATTATGGACACTGAATTAGAAAGTATTCCTGTTGAAATGTCCGATAAAGACGTTGCCCAAAAATTTGAACGGATGGACTGGATATCTGCTCCAGTCGTCGACAGCCAAGCAAAACTGCTTGGCCGAATTACTATCGATGACATTATCGATGTGATCCGCGAAGATGCCGAACATTCAATGATGGGGATGGCTGGGATGGATGATGATGAAGATACCTTTGGCCCTGTGCTTAAAAGTACTCTGAGACGCTCTCTGTGGCTGACTATCAATCTATTTGCAGCATTATTAGCCTCGTCTGTCAGCAATATGTTTGAAGGTACCTTAGAGCAATTTGCCACCATCGCGATTTTAATGACCATTGTGCCGAGCATGGGAGGCGTTGCGGGTAATCAAACCTTAGCACTAGTGATCCGCGGGATAGCACTTGGGCATATTGGCCAAAGTAACTCGCGTTGGTTAATTGGTAAGGAATTGAGTATCGGATTATTAAACGGCTTAATGTGGTCTGTATTGGTATTTTTTGCGGTATGGCTTTGGAAAGACGACATCGCATTAGGTGGATTAATTGGCAGTGCCATGCTGATTAATATGACAGTGGCAGGTTTCGCTGGCGCCACCATTCCAATAATGTTAAAAAAATTAAAAATCGACCCTGCACTGGCGGGAGGCATGGTGTTAACGACGGTAACCGATGTCGTTGGCTTATTTGCATTTTTGGGCCTAGCCACATTATTTTTGATGCACTAGTTCATTGATTTTACTAGTGCATATCTGTCGTCCGTAAAATTGGCCATGCTAGCGCAATTTTACGGACCTCAACGCCTCTTTCATACTCATAAGTCTTTTTTACATATAAGCTCGTTCACCGAGCTCATTCACCGAGCACTTACCATTCTGAAAACCTTTGCTATTCTATTAGAAGCCCCTACTGTCGTCACGTTTTTCAAACACTCTCCCCCCAACAACTCATCCGACAATAACCTTGCCTTCATCTTGTCATTAAGGTGACCTTTTTTTGCCATATTTATCATCCATACTGCTCAGCGACAATGACGACAGTCATTCGTGTTCGGTAGAGTACATTCACCAAATTAGTGCAATTGCACCAATTTGACTAACAACTCAAAAACAACAAGCGCATAGAAAACAATTAAATCACTGATAAATAACAGTTAAAAATATTTACCAAAGTTGGCACAAGCTTTCCATATAAGAATGTATACCTACTAAGTAGTAGTTTATTTTTTAAGCAGTCCATTGTAATTGTAGGAGATAGCGATGAATAAAATAACCGTAAAACGTAGCATTATATCGATAAATGTCATGGTCAATAATGTCATTGAACAATGCCGTCAAAACATTTTTTTCTTAGCGCATCTCGGTTGCAGTCAGTGGGATGAGGTTGAAACTCGCTCAGGGAAACATAGATAAATCAGAAGGAAATTATTTGATGAATATGTCAAATGCGAGACAGTATCCAATCGACTTACAGAGACAAGTGATTAATGAAGTCAAAAACCATAATAGGTTATTGTCTGACGTAGCAAAACAATATGGTGTGTCGGCCAAAACTGTTTATCAATGGGTGAGAAGTAACGATAGTCGCCAAACTGAAAGCAAAGGAGCGATCGTATCAGAAATAGCCTATTTACAACAAAAGATCGCTCAATTAAGTCAACAATTACAAACAATGGCAAGTTAGTAAAATAAACCGTTTTTGGCAAGGATGTTTGATCGTGTTAACAACTCGTTCCCCAGCAAGTTGATAGCACAGCAACAAACAGACTAATAAAAATAAGCGCACAGCTTCATACATCCTTGCCGCTTTATGGCTTTACCGTTAGTTGTTAGGAAGACGACTAGCATTACAGTTCAGGCGTTATTGGGTCCCCAGACTCTATTATCCGATAACGTCATTTTTATTAAGGTGTTTAAGCT
>NZ_JACJFI010000252.1 GCF_014164505.1 Shewanella sp. SG41-4
TGAAACCAATTCATTGAAACCAATTCATTGAAACCAATTCATTGAAACCATAATGTAAGACGCATGACTTCGCATGCAAACTATAAAGGTGTGTTCGAGATAATACATTCGCGATAGTGTAATTATCTCGGGTGTTTTAATGATTGAGTCACCCTTACTTACCCTATCAATATAGGTGTATTTACCAACAGTAGATAAGTTAACAGTGGTTTTGTGTGAAATATTTTGATGTGCGGAGATCGGTAATAAAATGGCTAATGATAAAGGGGGCGGGGTAAGCCATTAACAGGACTATAGTTTATCGTAAAAGCGAGTATATATGCATGAAAAGTGATTGGTAGCAATCCCTACTTTGGTATAACACCCCGTTGCTTGACCTATAAAGCTAACTGAAACAAACTCGACATTGAATATATTCCTATAAATAATTGGATGATAATAATATGCTGATTTTCCTCATTTGTATCGGGCTGCTCGTGCTCGGATTCAAATTTTACAGTCCGTTCGTTGAGCGACAAGCTGGTATCGACCCTACTGCTAAAACCCCTCAAGAACGATTTACTGATGGCGTTGACTATGTTCCTGTTCATCCAGTTAAAGCTTTCTTAATTCAATTTCTTAATATCGCCGGTGTCGGACCGATATTCGGGCCAATTTTAGGTGCATTATATGGCCCTATAGCACTGGTTTGGATTGTAATTGGTAACGTACTTGGTGGCGCCGTTCACGATTACTTCTCTGGTGTGATGAGTATAAAAGAAGACGGTAAAAGCTTACCTGAAATTGCCGGCCATTATTTCAATGTGTACTTTAAAGGTGCCATGTTGATATTTACCGCGATGTTGCTCTTCTTCGTTGGTGTTGTATTTATCATGAGCCCAGCAGGGTTGCTAAGTAACTTAGATTATTTTAAAGACACTTTTTTAAGTAATAATACCTTTTGGGTATTACTTATTTTAGGTTATTACTTCCTTGCTACTTTGTTACCGATAGATAAAATCATTACAAAACTGTATCCAGCATTTGGTTTATTAATGATTATAATGACAACATCTATTGCTGTTGCATTGCTAATCCATGCGCCGCAACTACCTACTATTGACGGTATCTTTGCTTATTTTGATCACAGTCACTATAACAATGACTTATTGGAGCCTAACCCTAGCGGACTACCAGTATGGCCATTATTGTTTGTCACTATTACCTGTGGCGCAATCAGCGGATTCCATTCAACTCAAGCACCGATTATGGCGCGTTGTTTAACTAACGAAAAATACGTTCGTCCGGTTTACTATGGTGCAATGGTTGCGGAAGGTGTTGTGGCCTGTGTTTGGGCAACAGCTGGTATCGCTGCTTTCCCTGGTGGTTATGTTGAGCTTAAGAGTGTTCTTGATATTGGTGGCCCAGGTATGGTTGTTAACCAAGTGGCGACCACTTACTTAGGTGTCGCGGGTGGTGTTATGGCGATTATCGCGGTTGCGGTTTTCCCTATTACCTCTGGTGACACTGCATTTAGAGCATTACGTTTAACCATTATTGACGCATTTAAAATTCCGCAAAGTGTCAGAAACCGTTTACTCGTTGCCATTCCGATTCTGATTATTGCTTATTTTATGACTAAGATTGATTTCACTCTAATCTGGCGTTATTTCGCATTCTCAAATATGTTGTTATCTACTAGCGTATTGTGGCTTGCGACTAAGTACCTGTTTGATCGTGGTACCTTCCATTGGATTGTCAGTATTCCAGCGATTATAGGCACTTGTGTAACGGTTTCGTACATCATGACCGCAGGTATTGGTTTTGGTTTACCGCAAGAGTTGAGCCAGCCAGTGGGTGTTGCTGTAGGTGTAATATGTCTTATTGCGCTGATTATTGCGCACAATAAACGTAAAGTGATTACTACTAAGTAAGTTAATGATTGTGGTAATTGTTAGTTAATTGAAGGGCTGCATTGTGCAGCCCTTTTTGTTGCCCATCTGAAAATGTACATTAATGACCAATACGCTCAAGCTTCTGAATCAGCTCTATTTTTATATCGTTAGGCGTCTGACTGTGCCAGTAACCACTCACGTAAGCAAACAGCGGTAACATAAACATGATAGTCAGTAATACAATCAATAATCCTCTGGCTGAGAGCTGAATGCCATTACGAGTGCTAAAATGCAGCGCTTGTTTTTTAGGACAAGCAGACACACAACGCATGCAAGCTTGGCATTCGTCTGAGTGGATATTTTTTTGAGTATGCACCGATATATTGGCAGGGCAGGCACGAGTGCACTTATCACAATTCATACCTTTGGTTTCAATTAAGCAATGCTGAGTATCACGGCGAATTTTAAACGGACTTAAAAAACTCACAATACCTAACAACGCGCCATATGGGCAAATGTAACGGCAAAAACCTTGGCGACGCCATGCGGCTAAGGCAAAGATCATTCCAAAACCGATTAAGGCCACCATTGATGGCATCATAAAAAACACTGCCATTTTTAAGTCAGCCACTTTGTGGTAATTACCCGCTAAGTAGTTTGGAATGCTTGCTGATGGCATCGAAATAACCAAATAAAGCAGTGCCGCTAATAATAAATATTTAACCATTCTGAGTGGCCAGTCTATCCACGCCGGTGGTAATAACTCTGCATGAATAACACGTTTTCTCAGTTTATAAAGGTACTCACCTGCTAATCCTAGCGGACAAGCCCAACCACAAAATGCTCGCTTACACACTACACCTGTGAGCAATACTACACACAGCATCACTACCGCAGCAGGGTGGTTTTGATCCCAAAGTCCAAGGGTTAAAATAGCTTTGAGTTCTATGCCGCCTGCAATAGGTAAAAATGCATCACCGACATCAGGTCTCATTAACCAAGGTGTTTCTCCGGCATACAATAATCCTGCATTGATGGCATATTGCACGCCAACCAATAACATGGAAAGGGCAAAGAAATGTTGGCAAATCTCGCGTACTGCGTTGGGCCTTCCTTCTGCATTAGCAAACGCAGGCTGATATTGTCCTATAGCAGTGACAACTAATACCGCTACCAATAATATGAGTAGTAGTGGCCAGAAAAAACTGGCCAAGGTCGCCCCAAGTAATAATGCCGCGCTTACTATCGCGCCCCATTTTTTGCCACTCCAATACAATAAGCTGGTGCTATACACCAAAGCTAGCATTAAGGTGATCGATTCAATTGTGCTCATTATCCAATACCTGCGCTGTTTTACTATCTTGAGATGATGATAAAACCTCTGCATTGTGACGAATGTGAGTTGGGTCGCCAAAGCTGATAATAGATTTCTAATTATATGATCTATATTGATTTGTTTGCTGTATGTGCATTGTTAAGCAATGTGTAAACTTGTTTTTTTAACGCTATTGTCATTAACTTGTCTTAATTATTGGTTAACTTATTAAGATCATTTGGTGACAGTAAAAAGTGGCTAATGGCTAAGTTTTCATTTGAGCATTCTTTCGAGATAGACACGTTAAAGCGTTTAATTGCACAGCACCAACATCAATTTAGGCATAAGTCCTTAGCGGATTTGTATTATCGAGGCGAAAAATTATCGGTAACCGCCATTGAACTTGGTCAACAACAGCAACCGTGCCCAACAGTATTATTTGTTGGTGGGGTACATGGTGTTGAGCGGATTGGTGCACAAGTTGTGTTGGCTTTTTTAGACAGCCTACTCAATCGGCTACCTTGGGATACTCATTTACAGCAATTACTCAAACATGTGCGTTTAGCCTTTGTACCTGTAGTGAATCCGGTTGGCTTTTTGCGAGGCAGCCGAGGCAATGGCAACAATGTTGATTTAATGCGTAATGCACCGATTGATTCAGATGAAGATGTGACCTTTCTTGTTGGCGGTCAGCGACTTTCGCCACGCTTGCCTTGGTATCGTGGTCAAAACGGCATGGAGCTAGAAACCCAAGCATTGGTAAACTATGTGCAACAATTACAGCAACAGAGTAGCAGTGTTATTGCCTTAGATGCTCATTCTGGTTTTGGTTTGCTAGACCATGCGTGGTTTCCTCATGCGCATACTCGGCAACCGTTTGCTGGCATAGGTTATATTTATCATTTAATGCAGTTATTCGAAAAGGGTTACCCTCACCACAGCCATTATCGGTTAGCGCCGCAAAGTCATTTTTATCGCACTCATGGTGATATTTGGGATTACTTAGTTGCCACTAATTTCAGTGGAAAACCGTTTATTCCATTAACGTTAGAAATGGGCTCGTGGGCTTGGGTGCGTAAAAATCCGCGTCAGCTATTTAATTTCCCCGGTTATTTTAATCCCCAGAAAACACACCGACATCAACGCATTTTACGACGTCACGTGGTATTAATGCAGTTCCTTATCGATGCGGCTTATGCGCAAATTATTGAACAAATCAAACCTAAACAGCTGACACAATTAACTCAACAAGCCAATCGCTTTTGGTCTAAAAAAGGCTAAACGAGATTATGTGAGGATAAATGAGGATAAGTGAGGATAAATGAGGATAAGCAATGACCACCTTAGTTTTGCTTAGAGGATTAATGCGCGACAGCCGCCATTGGTATGGTTTTGATCAGCGTTTAGCTCAACACTCGGTCAATGTTATTAGCGTCGATTTACCGGGTAATGGTCTGTTAGTCAATCAGCCTAGCCCAGGTAAAATGCAAGACTATTGTGATGCTGTGTGGCAACAAATCGATGCCGCATTACTAAAGCATGGCATGCTGCCAAGCCAAGTTAAATTGGTATTAGTGGGGTTGTCTATGGGAGGTATGCTGGCGCTTGCGATGGCGGCGCAGTGTCGCTCGCGAGTGCAGCATGTGGTGTTAATTAACAGCAGTGCGGCCAACTTGTCAGCTTGGTATAAACGGTTCCAATGTTTTGGGTTAATGACGTCATTGGTCGTTGTGTTCGCTAGGGCTTTACGCGCCAGCTTGTCGAATCAAGTGGATAATGACAAAAGCCATTGGCTCGAGGCAACAGTATTAGATTTTACCAGCAGGCATTTGGGTCAAAGTCTTGAAGTGATTAATGCCTGGAGCATACTGAGATTGCAATGCCATACATCATTTATTAATGGATTACGCCAATTGTACGCCTCAGCCCGTTTTCACAGCCCGGAATTGAATGACATACCGGTTAGCGTGATTGTCGCTAATCAAGATAAGTTAGCTCATCCAAAATGTAGCGAACAGTTAGCGGTATTTTATCAAACACAATTACATAAAATAGATGATTGCGGCCACGATGCCAGCCTTGATCAACCACAACAATTACAACAACTATTGCTGGATATTATTCGTTAGGGATTATTCGTTAGAGCTAATTCATTAGAGCTTATTCATTAGGACGGTTCCATCAGGGCTCATAGAGTATTGCTTCTTGAATAGAAAATACTGAATAGAAAGTACTGAGTCGAGAGTGCTAAATTGAGAGTGCTAAATAGAAAGTACTTAGTAGCGATTAGTCATTCAAT
>NZ_JACJFI010000253.1 GCF_014164505.1 Shewanella sp. SG41-4
CACAACGTTTCGTCAATTTCAGCAAAAATAGGGACGGCACCGGCCATAAACACGGCTTCAACAGAGGCTACGAAGGTAAATGGAGGAACAATGACTTCATCGCCAGCACCAATGCCCGCTGCTGCCATTGCAGTTTGTAATGCAGCAGTACCGCTTAATACTAAATGAGCGTGTTTCACGTTCATTTTTTCGCAAAGTAGTTGCTCCATGTCGCGGGTTTTCCAGCGATCATTACGCATATGGTCGAAGTTATAACGGAAGGTAAAACCGTTCTCCATTACGTCAGCAACTTCCTGCTTTTCTTCAGGACCAAATAATTCAAAACCAGGCATGGAAATAATCTCCTAAAAATTCTGCGCATAGTAGCGCTAAATAAACTGGATGATTATAACGTTCTTCAGTGGTGGTTCGCGACTTTTATTGCATATTATTATTAACAATAAACAAAGGCCTGCTAAATAACAGGCCTAATAAAAGAGTCAAGGTGTATAGGACAAATGTTTATGCGAAATTTCGACCATGAAGACGGTCTATCGTCACGTCTAAATCTGTCAGTAATCCGTTATTAATGCCGTAAATCCAACCATGAATTGCCACATCTTGACCGCGATCCCACGCTTCTTGGACTATGTTAGTCGACACTACATTTGATACTTGTTCTATTACATTAAGTTCACAAAGACGATCAAAGCGTTTTTGATCTGTCATAGGTTCAAGTTCTGCACAATGAAAACGATGAATATCACGCAAATGTCCAAGCCAGTTATCTATCAGACCCAATCGATCTTGATTCATTGCGGCACGCACACCACCGCAACCATAATGACCAACGACCATAATATGTTTTACTTTCAGCACATCGACAGCATATTGCAGCACAGATAAACAATTTAAATCAGTATGTATGACCATATTAGCGATATTACGGTGAACGAATACTTCACCAGGTAATAAGTCGATAATTTGATTCGAAGGTACTCGACTGTCGGAACAACCAATCCACAGATACTCAGGATTCTGTTGTTTTGCTAATTTTTCGAAAAAGGTCGGATCTTCTTTGCTGATCCGTTCAGCCCAACGGCGATTATTATCAAATAATGGTTTAAGAAGTTTCATTGGTGCTCGAATTAGGTCGTTTTTTACCAGTAAGGTATTACAGGCAATATGTCATTTTGTAATGAGTATATCAGCAATGTCAGTGTATCTGGTCTATCCATTGAGGTGATTAATTAAAATTAACTTTACTTAAAAAATCAATAAGATGCTGATTAAAAATGGCTGTCTTTTCAATGTTAGCTAAGTGGCCAGCTTGTTCTATGTGCAATAATTGGCTGCCATCAATACAGTCATGCATTAAATAACTTTCAAGTGCAGTACGCAAATAACCACTTAATCCTGCCACCACTAATGTTGGTAATGTTAATAACTCGACAGATTCGAGTGTGTCACGTTTAAATATGACCATATTTGCAAATTTAAGTAACACAGTAATTTGTTCGCTTGAGTAAGATGTTAATCCAGCACTAA
This sequence comes from Shewanella sp. SG41-4, assembly GCF_014164505.1. Taxonomy (GTDB): domain Bacteria; phylum Pseudomonadota; class Gammaproteobacteria; order Enterobacterales; family Shewanellaceae; genus Shewanella. The sequence continues at coordinate 1,528 of NZ_JACJFI010000253.1, forward strand.
ACTGTTCAACCATGGTTGCCAGATTAGAGTCTTGGCTGACCAATTCGTCAATGTCTTTGCTGAAAAATAATGTGCTAATAGTTTGTGCTAGCTCAGATGATATTGCTTTCTCGTTGGCCACTTGAGCCATTAATCCCTGGTATTTAACGCAATTAACTTGCGGTTCAAATCCCACAAAACTGTTTAGCATCACCAAGCCATTAATCCGAGTTGGAGAGTGCAATATAAGCTCTGCCGCAATAGCACCACCACTACCATGGCCTACTATGACGGCCGACTTGATTTCAAGCCTATCCATTAGCGTTAATACGTGTTGGGCAACATCTTGTAGATTTTGAACGGATTCAGGGATAGTAGTTGTTTGGCCATGGCCCCAAAAATCGATGGCGATACATCGATACTGTGATGACAATAGATCAATTTGCGATTGCCACATCATGCTATTGGTGAGTAAGCCATGACAAAAGATAACAACAGGTCCGTGTCCTTCATCCAAGTAATACAGTGGTTGATTATCAATTTTTATGTGATGCATTAAAGTGGACATAATTGACTCATTCAAAAAGGGAAACGCGCGCAGACACTAAGCCGGAGAGGGCGCAACAAAGAAAACATAATGATTAACTAACTTTATTAGCCGTTCAAGTAGGTCTGATTTTAACGATATTTCTGTCGCAGACAACACTTTTGCTAATTCATCTACGCTAAATTGTGCCAACAACTCATTAGCGACAGGAAAATAGCTCATATGCCATGGTTCCGGGCTAACGCCACTTAAACCAGGCTGATACGGGAAATAAAATCCAAACTCAGCAGCATGCGAGATAAGCCATTGATGTAATGGAGCACAAGGGCCATCGGCGGTATATTCTGCAGTGATTAACTGCAGTGCTTGTTTGCTAATGTTATTCGCATCATATATATCGAAATCGGTGCCCCAATGATGCCGAGATGCGCCAGGGAGTGCAGACCATATCAAAATGGTATCAATCAGTTGTTGGGGCGTGAGTGAAGTAAACTCAACTGGATTTGAGTGTTGGTCGAGTAATTGACGTTGGCCAGTGGCTTTGGCGTTCCAAATACTTAATTGACGATCAAATGGTCGATATGCCGAACATATTTGTACATCAAACCCCGCAGCAGATGCCGCGTTCTGCAACTGCTGAAATGCAGTTGCAGTGCGTTGTTCAAGTAAAAACTGCCCGAATGAAACTAAATGACGATCGTCTAAACCGTATAGCTTAGCTTGCTCGCCAGGGATATCAATCGAAGAAAACTGTAAGCTTATTTGCACAATAACTTTTCCAAAATACGTTCATAGCAATTGGCTAATATCTCTAAGTCGGCGACGTTGACGCATTCATTTACTTTATGAATAGTCGCGTTGACGGGGCCTAATTCCAACACTTGTGCACCAGTTGGCGCGATAAAGCGTCCATCTGAGGTTCCACCTGAAGTTTGTGGGTCGGTTTCATAACCTGTAACTTCGCGAATCGCTTCCCGTGTGGCATCAAGCAGTGGACCGTCACCCGTTAAGAACGGTAAACCATTAAAAATCCAGTTGATATCATAATCTAAGCCATGGGCGTCAAGAATACTTACTACTCGCGTGATCAATTCTTCTGCTGTCACTTCTGTAGAGTAACGAAAGTTAAACATCACGGTTAATTCACCGGGAATAACATTCGATGCGCCAGTACCGCCATTAATGTTAGCAATTTGGAAACTGGTAGGTGGGAAAAACTCGTTACCATTATCCCAATGCATTTGCGCCAGCTCAGTCAACGCGGGAACTGCTTTATGAATGGGGTTGTCGGCTAAATGTGGATAGGCAACATGGCCCTGAATACCATTAACAGTTAAGTTGCCAGTTAAGCTGCCACGACGACCATTTTTGACGACATCACCCAATTTATGAGTTGAAGAAGGTTCGCCAACCAGGGCCCATGTCATTTTTTCATTACGAGCTTCGAGCGTATCAATAACCCGAGTGGTACCGTTAATAAAAGGACCTTCTTCATCACTAGTAATTAAATAAGCAATAGATCCATTGTGGTCTGGATGTTTATCAATAAATCGTTCAGTTGCGACTATCATCGCGGCTAACGATCCTTTCATGTCTGCCGCGCCGCGACCATGTAAATAGTTATCAATAATGGTCGGTTCAAACGGAGGAGTATGCCAGCGGTTAAGGTCGCCTGTAGGGACGACATCAGTATGGCCTGCAAAACAGAAAACCGGATCACTGTTACCTCTTCTTGCCCAAAGGTTAGTCGTGTCTTCAAAAACCATCGGTTCAATATTAAAACCAATGGCGGCAAGGCGGTTAGCCATTAATGTTTGGCAGCCTTCATCCAGCGGTGTTACCGATGGACGTGAGATAAGATCTTTTGCTAATTCAACTACATCATTATTCATTATGTTAACCACGCTTGGTATTGAGCTACGTTAAAACCAACCAGTAATTTATCGTCGTTGACAAGGACCGGGCGCTTAATTAACGTTGGATGTTGCACCATTAATGCTATGGCTTTGTCTTGAGTAATATCCGTTTTTTCAGCATCAGTCAAACCACGAAAACTGGTGCTGCGTTTGTTAAATAAGGTTTCCCAACCGACAACATCAGCCCACTGAGTAACCATGGCTTCATTTAGGCCATCTTCACGGAAGTCGTGAAACGTGTAATCAATTTTTTCGGCTTCAAGCCATTTGCGCGCTTTACGAACTGTATCGCAATTTTTTATGCCGTATAAAGTCAAAAGAATACTCCATTAATGTCGATAGGGTTGTCATGTAAGTCTTGGCTTTTTAGATAAGCCTGAAAAAGTGCCTTATGTAAAAGGGATATCATTGAATGCATTTAACAACATTGTGGCATTGTGAAGCGGCTTGAACAAGCCGAAGACGGTGTTTTGAAAAGATTTCATAATATGCAACCTACGCTCACTTAAGCTGAAGGTTGCATATTATTGTGGCGCGATTGTTTACGACAACCATTGAATAGGGTTGTTAAATAGATAGAGTCAAATGATGTTACATTTGCACCGTAAAAATAATATCTTTACCAGCAACAACGCTGCCTTGAGCCTTATCTAATTGTTTAACGTCTTCCATATTTGCCAGCACTACCGGAGTCAGTAAACTGTCGACTTTGCCGCGTAAATAGGCCAGGTCGAAAGATAAAATCGGTTCACCGGCTTTAACTTGCTGACCTTCCTCGGCCAAACGTTTAAAACCATTGCCTCTGAGTTCAACAGTACCAACCCCAAAATGCACAAACAGTTCAAGTCCTTGTGGCGATTCGATGCTAAATGCATGATTAGTTTCAAAAATCTTGCCTATGGTGCCATCTATCGGGGCGGCAATGAATTCGCCCTTAGGGTCGATAGCAATGCCATCTCCAACAATTTTTTCAGCAAATACCACGTCGGGTACTTTTTCTATTGCAACAATATCACCAGATACGGGTGCATAAATGGCAATACCACCTGTTAATGGTGGTTGGCCAGAAATAAGTCGTCTAATACGGCTTAAAAATCCCATAAGAAAAAGCCCCTTTTTATTAATATTTTTATGCGGTTAATTGTAAACGGCTCTGCCAACTTTACCAACTTTATTCGCTTGATTAATCGCAATCAAGTGCAAAAGCGATAATGGCTGTACGTATATCAGTTATTCGAGTCAACAAAGTAATATGTTGAGCATGAGCAACAAATTTTGTGTAAGTTCCCTTAATCAATGCCACTTTTACGTCTAATAAATTAGCTGGATTGATGCTCAACTCATCCAGTCCTAGCCCGACGAGTAAAGGTAAAACGTGCGGGTCGCTGCCAAGTTCACCACATAAAGATACCTTAACATTTGCCTGTTTACAGTGATTTATAGTCATAAAAATTAACTGAATAACAGCAGGTGATAAAGGTGGATACTGTTTGGCTAAAT
>NZ_JACJFI010000254.1 GCF_014164505.1 Shewanella sp. SG41-4
AAGATTAACCCCAGACGGTGAAATTGGTGAGTTTAGACCCGGTATTGATAAGATTTTACTGCGTGATCCTGTCACGGTAATACCGTTAGCATTAACAGGATTATGGGGATCTTACTTTAGCCATAAAGGAGGGCATGCGCTTACCACCTTTCCTAAGCGTTTTTGGTCTAAAGTATCGGTAAGTATTGCGCCTTCAGTTGATGGTGCTACGACCAATTGCAAGGCGTTAGAGCAGCAGGTAACTCAGCAATTTAATTAGCACATGATGTACTAGTGAAGCTGATCAAAACAAAAAAGGTCACGCGTTGGCGTGACCTTTTAAATGATTAAACATTAGTTTTACTGTGCGTAGGCAGCTGTTAGGCTTTTCCAATTACGTTGTTGTTCAAGAAATTGGTTACGCAATAATTGTACTTGTTGTTTCAGATTGTGATCTGTCAGTTGCTTACGTTTCGCCTCTAATAAGCTCTTTTTGGCTTGATAATAGTCAACTAAGTGTTGCTTCATCAGCTCATACTCTGCTTGAAATTTTTCTATGATTTCATCGCAGTTAGGTAAATGCGCAACCTGATTCTGGGCTTGTAAAAGTTGCATCTGCAAGCGTGCACTTTCAATACGCTCTTGTGGCACTTTACGTAAATCACTGGCTAAACCAAACCAGTTCATAAGCTTGATTAACCATTTGGTTGGATCGTAGTCCCACCATTTGATGCCATTGCGATAATCATTTTCAAAAATATGATGGAAGTTGTGATACCCCTCACCGTATGTCAGTAACGCTAAAAATGCATTATCTCGGGCTGAGTTTTTATCTGTGTACGGCTGTTTACCCCAAATATGGGCTAACGAGTTAATAAAGAAAGTACAATGATGCACTACCACTAAGCGTAATAAACCTGCCATAAGTACCATTGATAAAATATCGCCATTTAGCCAGCCTATAAATGCCGGTAAACCAATATTCATTAAGATCACTAAGGCTAAGTAGTGCTTGTGCTGCCACATAACGATACGATCGTTTTGTAAATCACGCACGTTGTTGTAGTCACTGTAACGACTCGCTTGATACTCGCGCAGCATCCAACCTATGTGGCTGTACCAAAATCCCATTTGAGCTGAGTACGGGTCTTTATCATTATTATCAACATGTTTGTGATGAATACGGTGATCACTACACCAATGTAATGCGCTGTTCTGTAGCGCCAATGCCCCGCCTAGTGCGTATAGAAAACGAACCGAAGAGTGAGCTTTATAAGCTTTGTGTGACCATAATCTGTGGTAACCCGCAGTAATCGACAGACCACTTGCGTAAGCGAAAACAACAAATGCAATCCATTCAATGCCATCAAAGCCATGGGTCAAACCACGCCAAGGGATTAATACTACAGCGCCGATAAAAGTAATGGCAAATAACAAGGTATTAAGCCAAATGATTGGAGGTTTTTTCATTTAGTAGGGTTCCAATAATAGGGTTAAATAAGTTGAGCGTACAATTGTACGCTAATTTAACTTAAGGAACTAGTCATGGTCAAGTTTAACAGGGCTGTGTTTCTGTTTTAAAAACGGTATTATCTGTGAATTAATATTGACTGAATGGATTAGTAAATGGGTGTTAGAGCACAACAAAAGGAAAAAACCCGCCGTGCATTAGTGGATGCTGCATTTAATCAACTCAGTGCTGAACGAAGTTTTTCCAGTCTAAGCTTACGTGAAGTTGCTCGTGAAGCTGGTATTGCACCCACATCATTCTATCGCCATTTTAAAGACATGAACGAACTTGGCTTGACCATGGTCGATGAAGGTGGATTAACCTTACGTCAAATGATGCGTAAAGGTCGTCAACGTGCAGAAGCCGGTGGGAGTGTGATCCGTATTTCTGTAGACACGTTTATGGAAGTATTGGAGTCAAACCCGAACGTATTTCGAATACTACTTCACGAACGTTCAGGTACCTCAGCGGCATTTAGAGCCGCAGTTGAGCGCGAAATTGAACATTTTATTTCTGAACTTGCTCATTACACCGAGGCCCAGGCAAACCGCACTCCTGTGTTAGCTCGTGCTCAAGCTGAAGCATTGGTTATTTTAGTGTTTAATGCCGGAGCATCAGCTTTGGATTCAAAGCGTAGTGAACGTAAATCATTGGCCGATCAGTTAGTACTCCAACTGCGGATGGTAGCAACTGGCGCTGAAGCGTTACAGCATAAAATGGACAACCGTGCTTAATTCATTACGATTATAAACAAACAGGGCGCTAATCATTAGCGCCCTGTTTGTTAGTTAAGCTGCATTACTTACGTTCTAGTAATACTCCTGATTCCATATGATCGGTATAGGGGAATTGGTCAAAGAGCGCAAAATGACTAATTCTATGAGTTTCGCTCAAGGTCAGTAAATTGTCTTTTAGGGTTTCTGGATTACAAGAAATATACAAAATCCGCTCATAACCTTGAATCAGCTTCAATGTTTCAGGGTCAATGCCTGCACGAGGTGGATCGACAAAGATGGTATTGCAATCATAACTATCTAAATCAATACCTTCTAAACGTCTAAATTGACGCTTTTTTGCCATCGCATCACTAAAATCTTCTGCTGACATCCGAATAATTTGGACATTAGTGACATTATTGATATCAATATTGTATTGGGCAGCGTCAACCGAAGGTTTAGCTAACTCTGTTGCTAATACGCGATTAAAGTTCTGTGCTAACGCAATCGTAAAATTACCATTACCGCAATACAACTCTAGTAAGTCACCTTGACTGTTTTTAGTGGCGTTAATAGCCCATTCCAACATTTTCACCGACACTTTCGCATTCGGCTGGGTAAAGCTATTTTCAATTTGTTTGTAATGTAATACCTGTTCATTTACCGTTAAGGTCTCAACAACAAAATCTTTGTCTAAATCAATTTTTTGTTTACGTGCACGGCCAATAATATTCACATTGAATTGAGCTGATAACTTTGCTTTTAATAGAGTAGCTTGTTCACGCCACTCTTCATCAAGCTGGCGGTGATATAGTAAAGACACTAAAATTTCGCCACTTAATGTCGACAAAAAATCAACTTGAAACAACCTATAACGTAATGCAGGATTAGGTGTTAATTCTGCAATTAATGCGGCCATCATTTGATTAATGATCAAACCTGCGGGTAAATATTGATCGCAACGTACTTTTGCATTCAGTGCTTTATCAAACATGTAGTAATATAAGTCATCACCTTCATGCCACATTCTAAATTCAGCACGCATACGATAATGCATAGGCTCAGAAGCAAAGACTTCAAGCGCTGGTGGATTGAAATCGGCAAAGGTCTGTTCTAGCTTGATGCGCTTTTGTTGTAATTGTGCATCGTAGTTTTTAGGATCCATTGCAGCTAAATTCATATCGTCCACCTAAGACTGTAAAAAAGGGCGCAAATATTATACTAAATGACGCTGATGTCTAGTACTACACGCCTAAGTATAAAGTGACATGACGATTAATGTTGAGCATATACATATTTGGAGCCCATATTGTCTGGACCTATTTTAGTGTTTGATTCAGGTATCGGCGGATTGTCGGTACTGAACGAAATTAGAAAACAGCTACCACAGCATGATTATTGTTTCTTATTCGACAATGCACGCTTACCTTATGGCAACTTATCAGAGCAAGAGTTAATCAGTGGATGTGTTGCACTTATTACTCATCATGCTCGACGTTTGAAAGCCAGTATTGTTGTGGTTGCCTGTAATACCGCCAGCACCTTGGTATTGCCTCTATTACGCCAACAATTAACCATTCCCATAGTGGGAGTTGTTCCTGCTATTAAACCAGCTGCCATGTTATCGAAGAAAAAGCACATTGGTTTATTGGCTACACCAGGAACAGTGAAACGAGATTACACTCAAGCTTTAATAAATCAATTTGCTGGAAACTGTAAGGTTGAATTATTTGGTACGTCAGAATTAGTGCTACTTGCTGAACAGCATGTAGCTCAACAGCCGGTCGATATGAATAAGCTTGGCGAAATCTTAGCGCCCATAGCGGCATCTGATATTGATGTACTAGTACTGGGCTGTACGCATTTTCCGATGATAGCGACAGAAATAAGTCATTATCTTGGTAGAGGGGTAACACTATTAGATTCAGGGGAGGCTGTAGCAAAGCGGGTAAGGTTTTTACTGAGTAAGGAAAACAATGGTAATAAGCATTTACAAGCATGTTATACCAAAGATATTAGCCAAGGGCTTAAAGCAACATTAGTCGATTATGGTTTTAGTGATTTTTCGCTGGTCACCATAACCGACTAACAACACTATTTAAATAGTGCTAAGAACCTGGTTCAAAAATAATTAGCTATTTTCAGAATCAGATTCTTGTGATTTAGCTTCTCTTACCTTTAGCGTGCGCTCTTGGAAGCTATAGTCGTTTAATTTCGACATAGCCTTCTGAGCACCCGCTTCAGACATTTCAACAAACCCAAATCCTTTACGACGCCCTGTTTTACGATCTCGTACTAAACGTACTGAGTTAACAGGCCCGAACTCGCCGAACAATGCTTTTACTTCGCCCTCATGAACACGATAAGGCAAATTACCGACATAAAGTGTCATGGTAGGACCAACATAAGGTTCATCAGAAGAGCTTGAACCACCAGTTGGTATAAAAGTGAAAATTAACGTCGCAACGACTACACCAGCAATAAACGCTAACGAAGATGACATACCGCTAACCTGAGAAAAAACAAAAGCGCCAAGAAGCGCCGCAATCAAAACAATCACGAAGGATTTCTGCATAAAATAATCTCTAATGAATATAAAAATGATAAATAACTGTTAAATACTATTACATACTAATTAAAAATTACCAGATAAACCAGACTACTGTTGAAAAATTGAGCTCGAAAGTAACATTTATATAAATAATAGCTTATTAGAGCATTAGTCAAAGATGGTTCTTTAACCTAAATTGCTAAAAAAGAATCGATCTGCATAAAAGTTCGGCGTTCAAAAGATTCTATGCACAAAAGCGCTTGCACAAAATCTTAAGCTGCCTATAATGCGCATCCACTGACACGGCATACAGCGAAAGCGAAAACCGGTTAGCGTTATTAACAACTACTTAGTAGTGTTGGTAACAGGCGAAAAGAAGTTTGAAAAAACACTTGACGCAATAAAGGGAATGCGTAGAATACGCACCCCAAGCCAACGACCTAGCGTCTGACGGCGATGTATGAAAAATCGACATCAAGCTCTTTAACAATTTATCAAGTAATCTGTGTGGACATTCACAGGTATTGAGTTATTCGAAATTGTCTTCTGTTCTTCGGAATGTTGGCAATCAAAAATTTAAACTCAATGCAACGATGAGTGTTCATAGTAATATGTACAAACAGTTAAGTGATTCTTCCGAGTCATTTAAATGAAATCAGAATTCATTGAGCCGAAAGCTTTGTTCTTATTTATAA
>NZ_JACJFI010000255.1 GCF_014164505.1 Shewanella sp. SG41-4
CCAAGCAGCTCAAAACCACAAGAACACGTAGAAAACAGTAATAAAAATCAACAACATATATGGACACTACGCAACGGCCAGCCCATTGCCATTGAAGTGACCACGGGTTCCAGTGATGGAATTAATACTGAAATCACTGCTGGCGACATTGAAATAGGCATGGAATTAATTATCGATACCATCAGCAGCAAATAGTGAAGGATATCATGCACAATCAACAACAACCCTTGATTGAGCTCAGGGGTGTAACCAAAGTTTATGGCTCAGGACAAGCTGAAATGAAAGCACTGGGCGGAATAAATTTAACCATCGAACGAGGCGAATTTGTCGCGGTGATGGGCCCTAGTGGATCCGGTAAATCAACTTGCATGAATGTGCTAGGTTGTCTAGATACCCCCACGGCAGGCAGTTATAAGTTTGATGGTATCGATGTCGGTTCATTAACTCGCGATCAATTAGCACTACTACGACGCAACTATCTCGGTTTTGTGTTTCAGGGATTCAATTTACTCAACAGAACATCTGCGCTGGAAAATGTCGAACTACCACTTATCTATCGAGGCATGCAAACGGCCGAGCGTCGTGAACATGCATTAAATGCACTTAAAGTAGTCGGCCTTAACGGCTGGGAAGATCACACTCCAGAAGAGTTATCTGGTGGCCAACAACAGCGAGTAGCAATTGCCCGCGCGATAGTGACTCAGCCCTCGGTGTTATTAGCCGATGAACCCACGGGGAATCTGGATTCGTCGCGCAGTCGAGAAATCATGGAACTGTTAAGCTCGTTTAATCGTGACCAAGGCATCACCATTGTAATGGTGACTCATGAGCCAGACATGGCAGCATTTGCCAAACGTCAGATCCACTTCCTTGATGGTTTAGTCGCTCATGATGCCAACAACCAAGGACACAGCTGATGTTATGGAATGCTTTATTATTGGCTATGCGAGAAATTCGTCGCAATGTGATGCGGTCATTTCTTACGGTTTTGGGTATTGTCATTGGTGTAGCGGCGGTGATTATTATGGTCACTATCGGTGGTGGTGCAACACAACAGGTAACACAACAAATATCGAGCTTGGGCAGTAATCTGTTAATGGTCTCACCCGGTCAGCGGATGGGGATGGGTCAACGCTCTTCAGCATCGGCATTTCGTCTCGATGATGCTGAAGCAATCAGCAGAGAAATAAGCAACATCAGCGCAGTTGCTCCCTCCGCATCGCAGAGTGTTACAGTCGTTTTCGGCAATGAAAACTGGAGTACCAGTATTAGCGGTTCAACCAATCAACTTTTTGAAGCCGGAAACTGGCAATTTAAATCAGGGCGTCAGTTTGTCGAAAGTGAATTACGCGCCGGCAAGGCTGTTTGCATAATAGGTGAAACAGTTCGCAAGGAATTGTTTGGGGAACAAAACCCAATTGGACAAAAAATCCGCCTAGAAAAGCTGTCATGTGAAGTCATAGGGCTGTTGGCTTCCAAGGGCCAATCAACCATGGGAATGGATCAGGACGATTTGGTGGTGATCCCGTTACGCACTTTTCAGCGACGTCTCGCCGGTAATCAGGATGTCAGACTGATCCAAATATCAGTTAAAGATGGCGTATCAACCCAGAAAGTAGAACAATCTGTGACTGAATTGCTGCGTGAACGTCGCCATATATCAGCCAATGAAGATGATGACTTTTCGGTAATGGATCTCAAAGAAATCGCCAATATGCTCAGTGGTACAACACGAGTGTTAACTATGCTACTCGGTGCCGTTGCGGCAGTAAGTTTGCTGGTGGGCGGCATTGGCATTATGAACATCATGTTGGTGTCGGTCACTGAGCGCACACGAGAGATCGGCATTCGCCTAGCCATCGGCGCACTTGAACGAGAAGTCCTGCTGCAGTTTTTGGTCGAAGCCATTGTGCTGTCTTCGCTCGGTGGCATCGTCGGTATTATATTGGCATTGGCCGGCTCTGTTGCGCTGGCAAATTTAATACAAGTGCCGTTTGTATTTAACATGAGTATTGTGGTGGTATCGTTTCTATTCTCTGCAGCTGTAGGCGTCATCTTTGGCTATTTCCCTGCCCGTAAAGCCGCGCAACTTGATCCAATAGAAGCCTTGCGTCATGAATAACCTTTATCCTGAAAGTAGATCCACATTAACAAGCTTCAAAGGTTTTATTAGGGATTATCAGCGCGAGATAGATTCAGCAGGTAGGCTGCAATGTTGCTGTCATTAATTACATATTAAATAGTCAAAGTATTAATGAATCTAACAACAAAAAGTCATCATCCACTCACGATCGAAGCAATAATCAATAGGCTGGCAGTTAAGACACCAATATATCCATTTGTAAAATCAACTACTCAATGCAATACAGTACTGCGGCTTTACTCACATTCACAGTGGGTTATGTATTCTGACTATAAAATCAGAATCATTTATTTAACCACGATCTTAAGGCTAAAAGTGAATTGTGCTACTGGAGCTAATAGTCAATATTGGCACTTATTTTAGTAAAACAACTCATAATCTGACCACTCAGAAGTGCTTTACGGACAATACCGGAACAGCAGTGCTACTATGGTTAATCACCTAAATAGATTATCGTTTGTGTTGGCTATGTCATCATCCATTACCTGTAGCAACTGAAGGTAAATAAAGGTATCTGAGGTAACTAAATACCTCAGCAAGCGCGATATATTCGACCACAATAATGGCGGCCGAAATTATAACGTTTACTCTTATGATAACTAAATAGACATTAACAATATTCCAGTCACCACAACTAGCAGGCCAATTAATGACAGCCGAAGTACTCGAAATTCAGGGCTTTATTGCTCAGCACGCCCCTTTTGATCAGCTTCCAGAACAAGTCTTAATTGACGTTGCTAAAAGTGTTGAGATTTCTTATTACCGCACAGACAGCATGATCGTTAACTTTAATGACAACATTAAAGAGCTATATATGATCCGCAGCGGAGTCGTTGAGTTATATCGCCGTAAAGGTGAACTTTATAATCGACTAGATCAGGGGCAGTTATTCGGCCAAATGGGATTGTTAACCAATAATAAGGTGCGTTTCCCTGCCAAAGCGGTAAAAGATACCCTGGTATACTGTATTCCTGAGTCTGTATTCACTAGTTTGTGTGAGAATTATGACGATTTTGCAGATTTTGTTGAGGCTGAGGATACCACTCGTTTAAAACAAGCTGTAAAGGGTAAAACCGATGATGCAAATGCACTGACCACCTCCAAAGTAACAACCTTGGTGACTAGAGAGCCAATGGTTCTATCCTGTAATAGCACCATACAAGCTGTGGCCAAAATCATGGCTGAACAAAACATTTCTGCGGTATTAATTAATGATCCTGATATAGATGATCAACAAGATAGTAGTTTCGTTGGCATAATTACCGAACATGATCTCTGCGCTAAGGTCGTTGCTGCCGGGATAAGCGTTGATAATCCTATTTCACAAGTCATGTCGACTAATTTAATCTCACTGGATCATAACGCATATATTTTTGAAGCGATGTTACTTATGCTGCGCAATAATATTGATCATCTGCCCATTCTCAAAAACAAAAAACCAATTGGTTTAATTGAAGTTGCGGATATCATTCGCTACGAATCGCAAAATAGTTTGTTATTTGTAAGCAGCATCTTCCAGCAAAAAAGTTGTGAAGATTTAGTCCTGCTGTCTGCACAGTTGAAAAACTGTTTTGTGCGCATGGTTAATGAAGACGCTAATTCACATATGGTCGGGCGGGCAATGTCTGAAATCGGCCGTAACTTTAAACAACGTTTGTTAGAACTTGCAGAAGAAAAGTTTGGTACACCGCCTGTTCCTTATTGCTTTTTAGCACTGGGTTCGATGGCCCGAGACGAGCAGCTTATGGTGACCGATCAAGATAATGCCATTATCCTTGATAACAGCTACAACGTTGCGTTACATGGTGGGTATTTTGAAAAGCTAGCTGACTTTGTTTGTGATGGCTTAGCTGCTTGCGGATACAGTTACTGCACTGGTGATATTATGGCAAGTAACCCTGAATACCGTAAAACACGCGCCCAGTGGGAAGAATGTTTCGGTGACTGGATAGAAAATCCCAACCCACAAGCTTTATTAAACTGCTCTATTTTCTTTGATCTTACGGGTGTTTATGGCCGAATCAAATGGGCGGAACAACTTAATGCATTTATCTTAACCAAGGCCAAGAAGAATAATCGCTTTTTAGCCTGTTTAGCACACAATGCCCTTAACCGAAAACCACCACTGGGATTCTTTAAAGATTTTGTGATGGAAAAAGATGGTCGTCATAATAACTCTATTAATTTAAAACGCCGTGGTACAGCTCCATTGGCAGATTTAATCCGAGTACATGCCTTAGCAATCGGCTCGCAATCGCAAAACTCATTTGAACGTTTAGAAGATATTATCGACGCGGGTATTCTGCCCACATCCAAAGGCGAAGATTTACAACATGCTATGGAGCTTATCTCTCTGGTACGTTTGCGTCATCAGTCAACCGATATAGAGTCTGGAATTGAGCCCGATAACAATATTGAGCCGGAAAGTATGTCTGACTTTGAACGACGCAACCTTAAAGATGCCTTTTTAGTGTTAAGCAATGCGCAGAACTTTTTGAAATATCGTTACAGTTCTAACAAACTTTAAAGGTTAACTCATGACTAATTTCAATAACCAGGCGATTTTAAACTGGCAAGCCTTTTTAGAATTAAAAGTGCAGAACAGTAAAGATAGACGTTTGCATGATTTTTACCATGCGGGAACCTATCACAATGAAACACCGTTAAGTGATATTGAGTTTGTCGCATTGGATTTTGAAACTACAGGTTTGGATTCACAGAAAAACAGCATCATTAGTATTGGCCTAGTGCCATTTACCTTACAGCGTATTTTCTGCCGAAAAGCAAAAAAATGGTATCTCAACCCTAAAGATAAATTACAAGAAGACTCTATTATTATTCACGGTATCACCCACTCAGATTTACAAGGTGCACCCGATATTTTGTTGATTTTGGAGCAGCTTTTAAATGAACTAGCCGGAAAAGTTGTAGTGGTACATTATCGGCATATTGAACGTGATTTTCTCGATCACACTTTGCGCATGTTGATTAATGAAGGCATTATGTTTCCGGTTATCGATACCATGCAGATTGAGGCTAATGTGCAACGAGAAAAATCGCAGGGTTTCTTCAGTTTCTTTAAAAGAAAGCGTACAGAATCAATTCGGCTTGCAAATAGCCGCGAACGTTATCACTTACCTGCTTACGCACCCCATGATGCATTGACCGATGCGATAGCCACCGCTGAGTTACTGCAAGCTCAAATTAAATATCATTTTAACCCTGACACTGCGATTAAAAATTTGTGGTTATAAAGTTTAGCTAACCACAAATTT
>NZ_JACJFI010000256.1 GCF_014164505.1 Shewanella sp. SG41-4
AACAACGAGTAGAGCGGTAACAACGGGTAGAGCGGAAACAGCCGAAAAGTAAAGAGGTGTATCTGGGTGTTTTTTGTTCAATATATCTTAGGTTAAGTAATTTTTTACCCTTTACGAAAATAAGCCTTGCTCTAGAACCTTTGCACAGGCATGATTGCTTTTAAGGTGTAATGGTGTAGCGTTACAAAAATACAGCTTGTACTATCCAATACCCAAAAAATAAATCTATTAGTGACCTTTGGTCTGTCGTCAAAAGAGAGTGATAAGTATGCAACAAGATACCATTAATAATGTGCACATCAGTTCAGAACAAGTGCTAGTGACTCCAGCTGAGTTAAAGCAAGAACTTCCATTATCAACTCATGCTTATCAATATATTCTTAATGCTCGTAAGCAGGTATCGGATATTGTCCACAAACGTGATAATCGTGTACTTGTGGTGACGGGTCCATGTTCTATTCATGATATTGCAGCAGCAAAAGAGTATGCATTAAAGCTGAAAAAGTTACATGATGAACTCAGTGATGACTTCTACATCCTAATGCGCGTGTATTTCGAAAAGCCTCGTACAACGGTCGGCTGGAAAGGGTTGATTAATGACCCTGATATGGATGAGTCATTTGATGTCGAAAAAGGTCTAAGATTGGCTCGAGAGCTCATGATTTGGCTTGCTGAACTTGAATTGCCTATCGCTACAGAAGCGCTGGACCCAATCAGTCCACAGTATTTGTCTGAGCTAGTGACTTGGTCTGCAATTGGCGCCAGAACCACAGAGTCGCAAACTCATCGCGAAATGGCTTCAGGTCTGTCGATGCCTGTTGGTTTTAAAAATGGTACTGATGGTAAGTTGGAAGTGGCTATTAATGCGCTTAAATCAGCTGCCAGCAGCCACCGTTTTATGGGCATAAATCAAGAAGGTCAAGTTTCATTGTTACAAACTGCTGGCAACCCAGATGGGCACATTATTCTACGCGGCGGTTTAGCACCTAACTATGATGCAGAAAGTGTTGCCCAGAGTGAAGTGCAAATTCATAAGGCGAAACTCAGTGCCCGTTTAGTCGTTGACTGTAGTCATGGTAATTCATCAAAAGATCATCAACGTCAAAAAAACGTTTGTGAAGATGTATTTAACCAAATTGAAGCAGGCAATAAATCTATCATCGGTGTTATGCTTGAAAGTAACCTCAATGAAGGTAATCAGAGTTCAGATAAACCGTTAGCAGAGCTAAAATATGGTGTTTCTGTCACTGACGCATGCATTGATTGGGAAACCACTGAAACCATTTTAAGACAAGGCGCTAACCAGTTGTCTGCAGTATTACCAACGCGTTTTGAGACGCTGCAGGTTGTCAACGGTTAATGGATAAACAGATGAATGAAAAAACCACAGCAGGCTTAGAGCATCTTCGTGATTTAATTGATGGCGTTGATCAACAATTACTGCATTTATTACGTAAACGTCTCGATTTAGTAGCGCAAGTTGGTGCTGTGAAACATGCCGCTGGAGTGCCTATTTACGCGCCACAGCGTGAAGCATCGATGTTAGCTAAACGTCGAGACGAAGCGCAAAACATGAATGTGTCGCCACAGTTAATCGAAGATATTTTACGTCGACTTATGCGTGAATCTTACCTAAATGAGAAAGATGTTGGGTTTAAGCAGATTAAACAAGATCTTGGTCATGTTGTGGTTGTGGGTGGTCAGGGCAAGCTTGGACTGTTATTTAGCCAAATGTTGGTTCTTTCTGGTTATGAAGTCAAAAGCTTAGATAAAAATGATTGGTAAGATGCTGCCGCCATTTTTGATGGTGCAGGATTAGTAATTGTAACCGTACCGATTAATGTGACGTGTGAAGTGATCCGCGACAAGTTAACCCAGTTACCTGAAAATTGTATTCTAGCTGATCTCACCTCGATTAAAGAAGCTCCAGTAGAGGCTATGTTAGCTGCGCATAAAGGCCCTGTAGTAGGTCTGCATCCTATGTTTGGTCCAGATGTTGGCAGCCTTGCTAAGCAAGTCGTGGTGGTATGTCATGGTCGTCATCAAGAAGCATATCAATGGTTACTGCAACAGATTGAAATTTGGGGGGCGCGCATTGTAGAAGCTGAAGCAGAGCGTCATGATAAAGCCATGCAGCTCGTGCAGGCTATGCGTCACTTTTCAACATTTGTATATGGGGTTAACCTGTGCAAAGAAGAAGCTGATATTGGTAACTTATTACAGTTTAGTTCACCAATTTATCGCTTAGAGTTAGCTATGGTGGGACGTTTATTTGCTCAAGATCCTGAACTCTATGCCGATATAATTTTTGCACAACCAGGTAGCCAACACGCGATTAGTGATTATCTTGATAACTATCGTGATGCACTAACAATGTTGCAAACTGGTAATAGGCAAGCTTTTGTGGAGCAGTTCCAGCGTGTCGCTAAATGGTTTGGTGACTTCGCGCCGCAGTTCCAACATGAAAGTCGTGCCATGTTGCAATCGGTTAATGATATGAAAGCTGGATAGCATTAAATGAAGCATTATTAATTGAACTAAATATTGCGAAATAGTGACACAAAGCTTATGTTTAGTTAACACGGTAGCTAAATATCGCTGTGTTAGCTCAGTAAACTTAGTTACCTTTGGAGGATACCCCATGTCGATGATGCCATCGAATATGCTACCTGTTCAACAGGTTGAAGATAATTCCTTAGGGCATTTTCTTTACGGCTTAATGAGTGCTTTTCCATTATTTTTTGTACCAGTATTATTGAGCTTTTGGCTTAATTTGATTCAAAAGAACGTCAATCCTGATTCTGTGTTGGGGAGTCATCTACGTTGGCAACGCATGAGTATTATTGGTCTATGCCCATTTTTCATTGCTGGATATTGGCTTAGCCCTTTATGGCTGAGTTTACCTATGTATATACTGGGTGTTAGTTGGTTCAGTTATCGTATTTTTAAAGGCTGGATAAGTTTGAATGATGGCCTAGCAGTATAATTATTGAGTAACCTTGAATTGCTCATTATGCTTTAGAATGACACACAAAAATGCCGAGATTATTCTCGGCATTTTTGTGTGTCATTGTTGGTTATTTAATTGTTACTTTGCTTGATAGAGACTATGAATAATTTCAGCTTGAGAGATACCATCTTGATGTAGCAATATAATTCCGTCCGCATTAAGTTGCTTAACGGCAATAGCATGCGTATTTAGCATTGAAGCGTTAATGCAAAAGCTCGTGTTAACGATGACGGGTAAATGGCTACGGGATTTAACTTCAACTAATCCAGCTAAATCGAGGCTTAATTGCTCTGGGTGGGTGAAACTACGTACACCTGATTCGCATAGGCCGAGTTGTTGATTACCGTGACTAAGGACTGTATCAGCAGCTTGTAGCCAATCATCCACACTAGCCATGGTGTTTCTTTCTAATATTACCGGTAAATTGACGGAACCAATTAAGGTTAACATGTCTTGGTTATACATTTGTTTACCACTTAATATCAGCATATCTGCTAATTGGCTCGCAACGATAAATTCTTGTTCTTGATCTATTTGCATTACACATAATAAGCCGGCTTGTTCAATGACCTGTGTATGCTGTTTTAATTGTTGTTCATTGAGTTGCTGTTTTAAATCATTTAACACAATAGCTTGAAAGCCTGATTCTTTGATGTGCTTTGCTTGGGCAGCTAGCTCGGTATTATCTATTGGTAAGTTAATTTGCTGTAGTGCGCTAAATTGTCCTGCTCCTATTTGCAAGTGCTGGCAGAACAATTGAGTATCTTGTGATTTATAATCGCGTGAATGCTTTGCTTGGCTATTAGGCAAAGGCTTTATTGGCTCTTGTTTAGAGCTACCAGGTTCAATCAATAATTGTGCTTGCGACAGTTGTGTCGGTTTAACAGTTTCACATGGATAACAGCCAAGCACTTTGATAAAACGAGTAAGGCGCTCAAGCTCTTTAATCGCTTGTTGTACTTCAGTAGTAGCCAAATTGCCATCAATATCGAGATAAAACATCTCTTCCCATGGTGTTCCTGGTATTGGGCGAGATTCTAACTTACTCATATTCAAATTATGTGCTTTGAGTACTAGTAATGCTTCTACTAATGCTCCAGGTTTTTGTCCTGTTGCCATTATCAAGGTGGTTTTTGCTGGCAGCTGAGAAGGCACTGCAGAAGCTTTTCGAGCGACAACGATAAAACGACTCTGATTGATTTTCTGGTTCGCTAAACCTTGCTCCATAGCAATTAACTGATACAGCGCTCCGCCTTCAGCACTGCCAATTGCCGCTACAGTATTGCTGTCCGCTTCGACTACCTTTGTCATGGCTTCTGCACTACTAGAACAATATTCAAGTTTGATATTTGGGTGTTGGCTTAAATAGCGGCTGCACTGACTGATTGGCTGTGGGTGAGCATAAATTGTCTTAATATCAGATAGCTTGCTATTGGGTTTAGTGAGTAAACAATGACTCACTTCAATAGTCGTTTCGCCCACAATTGACAGCGTTGTATGTTGCAGTACGTCATACACTTCATTGATTGAGCCTGAAGAGGTATTTTCAATCGGTAAAAAACCATAATCAGCATGACCGGATTCGACAGCATTAACGATTTCATCAAAACTTTTGCACCCAAAATCAAGCATTTCCACTTGACGGCGTGAGCAGTAACGACTTGCAGCTAAGTAAGAGTAAGAACCCCTTGCTCCTAAATAAGCCACAGTATATTGCTGCTTTTGAGTGTCCGGATTTGCTCTGCCATGCAGATAAGTTTGCTGAAATAAAACCGAGTCTTCAATAATGCTTTGATAAAGTGATATCACAAAGTGCGCATCAAGCCCTTGGTCACGCCCTTGTTGCACTAACCTTTCCAGTAACTCTTTTTCTCGCTGCGTATCTCGTATAGGTCTAACATCAATTTCTTTACTGCGTGCAACATTGAGGCTCAATTGGCGGCGCTGGGATAATAACGCTAATAAGGATTTATCTAGGGCTGTTATCTGTTCGCGAGTTTGACTTAACTCAGGTGGTTTTTGCATATTGACCTCAATGTGACGCTATATACTGGCGCATGACTTGATACGGCAGAAGTTTATAAGACAAAAAAGCCTCCCAGTTGGGAGGCTTGAGAATTTTCACTTTCGTTTTTACACAGAAAATCCGCCTCCTGGGGTGGGCTGAATAAAAAAGAAAATAAAAAGGCTGAATATTTTTTTGTTCATGGAGTAAAACTAAAGCTCTGACAGGCGACTGTCAACGTAAATTTACTCATAAAGGCTTGAGTATTGGATTACAGACAAAAGAAAGCGCACCCGAAGGTGCGCTGGTGAGAGATAAATAATATCAAGCGGCGTTTTCCTCCTTATAGACATACTCAAATTCGCTTTCTGTGTCATTTGGTAATGATACGTGGCGTTGAGCC
>NZ_JACJFI010000257.1 GCF_014164505.1 Shewanella sp. SG41-4
TCACAATACTTAATCACAATACTTAATCACAATACTATCTAGTGGTAACAATATATTACTTCTCAAGTTAAAAACATTTGCTGTGCTAAGCTATTATCTGAAGCACTAGAAACATGAGATCATTAATTTTTCAGTTACTGATAAAACGAAAAAACACACCTGAGGGTGTGTTTTTATAAAATCCAAAATTCAGATAATGGTCTAGTCTTTACTCAAACCATATTTACGCATTTTTTCGACTAATGTTGTACGACGAATACCCAACATTTCAGCGGCTCTTGCTACAACACTATCTTGCTGCTCAAGTGCTTGACGGATCATGTCAATTTCTAATTCCGCTAGTAAGTCTTTTAAATTAACCCCTTCTGGCGGCAATTCACTAGGGAAACGCGTTTCTGGTATTTCTACAGGCTCTTCATCACTGAATATTGAAGCTAAAGCATCGCGCTCCAATTGTTCTTCACTGATTTCAACACAATATTCTGGTACATCAATGTAACGGTATTTATGCGGTAAATCATTAACGTCAACTAATCCACCAGGGAATAAGATGGTTAAACGCTCGACCAAGTTTGATAATTCACGCACATTACCAGACCAAGGGTGTTCTTTTAACGATTCAATCGCGCGTTGAGTAAAACGAACCTTACCGCGGCCTTCATTAAACACTCGGCTAACTAATTCGTGCAACAGTAGCGGCACATCATCACGACGCTCACTTAAACCAGGCATCTCAATTGGGAACACATTGAGTCGATAATATAAATCTTCACGAAATGTGTTATCTACAATCATGGTTTCAAGGTCACGATGCGTTGCGGCAACGATACGCACATCGGTAGCAATTGTTTTACTGCCACCAACACGTTCAAATACCTTTTCTTGCAACACACGCAACAACTTAACTTGCATTTGCAGCGGCATATCACCAATTTCATCTAAAAAGAGCGTGCCACCTTCAGCCAATTCAAAACGGCCTTTACGAGATGATATCGCCCCAGTGAAAGAGCCTTTTTCATGGCCAAATAATTCACTTTCAAGTAATTCAGCAGGTATAGCGCCACAATTGACCGGAATAAACGGCCCATCTCGTCGTTCAGATAAATAATGAATATTACGCGCTACAACTTCTTTACCGGTACCCGATTGACCCAGTACTAATACTGTCGCATCAGAGCTTGATACTTGGTTAATCAAATGACGGACTTTAGCAATACCTTCACTGCGCCCGACTAAGCTTCGGAATAGCTTGGTTTGATTACCATTAGTTAAAGTATGTTCTCGCTTGGCCTGGCCAAAAACTTGGCAAAAATGCAGCAGTTCGGTCAATTGCGGATAATTTATCGGCTCTTCAATTGTTCCGAGCATATTGGATAAATTGATATCGGTATCGCCTAACAACAACATCGGTTGCCAGGGCACTATAGCGGCTATGTTTTTGATACTCTCGACGCAGATATTTTCATCAACAATGACAACAGCGCGATACCGAGATTGCTCGATCAGGGCTAGAAAAGATTCATTAGAGACAATTTCGCACTGCTCGCCTAGGAATTCGAAAATGCAGCACAAACGAGTCACGCGCTCTGATGGGGTACCGACAATTAAAATTCTTTGTTCTATTTGCATCATTCAGAAGGCCAAAAGCTCTTGTTATAGGTATTGATTCGGGATGATTATGCCGCATATCGCCACATAAACCAAAGTACATTGCCGTCATTAAAACTGACAACACTGCCATTATTCTAGCATTATTCCTAAAACAGGATCGTTAATCAGCTAAATAGCGTGAAGAAAAACGAACTCAATGATAAATATTGTATTATCAGCCCATCATAAGCAAGCATCAGTTACATTTTATCTACAACAGATAGCATTTTATGTTAAAAATGATGTTTTTTCATTCAAAAAATCTAATGGAGCAAGTTTTGTTTTGGTGGTGAGGTTAGATATCGACTCGCTAGAAACACTCTCTCATGGAAAATAGATGATGCTAATGAATTAGCTTTATTAGGTATTTAACATTGATACATGAATTGCATGTAAAAAAATAAATACTAAGCCAGATAGCAAAAAAGACGCTAGGCGTCTTTTTTAGTTTAAATACAGTATTCGGTAACGATTAACTCGCTTCAGAAGTTAACTCGTGCATATCTTGTGGGATGGTATCCCAACCTTCTTTAATGGTTCTGAGTAACGCAGAAACCTCTTCGAGCATCTCTATATCATTAGCGACATTAGCCTCAGATAATCGTCTCAACATGTATTCGTAAAGCGAATCTAAATTAGCAGAAACATCAGCACCAGCATCCATGTTTAGGCTACCGCTCAACCCAGCAATAATACTAACGGCTTTACCGATATTCTCGCCTTTTTGCGCGGGGTTTTTCTGTTGGATTGCATATTTAGCTTGTGCAATACGCTGCAATGCGCCTTCAAACATCATTTGTATAATGCGATGTGGCGAAGCCACCGCTATTTCGCTTTCTAGCGATACTTTTCGATATGACTGTAATGAGCTTCTCATAAATACCTACCTATCTGAATCAATACTCTTATAAACATTAACTTGGCGTTGGTTTTTCTTGCCTAGATGTATCTCAGAATGCAAACTGTTTAACACTAGCTTTGCTTTCACTTCAAGGCTTAATGTCAACTCCAATTGACGCTCCAAATAATCTCTTTGCACAAACGAATCATCCGCAATCAAAACATTCAATAACTTTTGACGCTTAGTAACCAACTCCTGCAAATTCAATACCAACTCATCAAACTCTTCGATATCATTTTTACTTTTCAATCGATTTAATACTGTCTTGCATTGTTCGCTGGTAGCATCCAAATCATCAATTAGCACTTGTTGCTCTGTTGTGGTCATTTGATTTTCATCTCGATATTATCTTTTAAAAAAATTGATTAAATAGATTTACTAAAAGGTTGTTCAAACGGTTAATTAACAATTCGATTAATTATTTTGTTTAACTAGTCCAGGAAGTGAATCGAGTCGTGATTGTATATCGGAACTCTGGGTACTTAATTGACCGACAATCAAATCCATATAGTTATATTGTTTAAACAAACGCGCTTCAAATGCCGCCATTTTTCGCGCAAATACCTCACGCTGATCACTCAAACGCTCTAAATTACCGTCTAGGGAGCTATCTCGGCTATCAATAATGGAGCCAGTGCCAACATACGAATCAAGATAACCGTCTAATTTTGCAGCCACACCTGTATCTTCTGCGGTAAACATTTCTTTAATGCCAGTAACATTGCTTTTTAATGCGGCTGTTAAAATTTCGTCATCTATTTCTAAGGTGCCACTACGTGTGGTGGTAATGCCGATAGAAGCAAGTGATAAATTACCATCAGATGTTGAGAATGCAGATGAAATCACCCCACGTAATTGACTCTGTATGCTACGGGGCAAAGAGTCGCCCTGCAAAGCTCCCGCTTTTTGGGTGTCTGGATTATAACCGGTTAAGCCAGATATGATTTCTGCCATTGAATTAAAGGATTCAACAAACGCGTTAATACCACTTTTAATTGAACTGGTATTTTGTGCTACGGTCAACGTGGTTGGCTTGTCGATATCGGCGTCTTTAAGATTAAGGGTCACACCATCAATGGCGCCCTCTACAGTATTACTACTCGAAGTAAGCTTTAAACCGTCAATGTATATAATTGAATCTTTGGCTGGTTGTAATTCGGTCATGGTAAAAGTATCGGCCAAAACAGTGCCAGAGCCAGTATCGGTTGATGAAACCGTTACATTGTTGGCAGTACCTGTTTTGTTAGAGGTTAATACCAATTTTGCACCATCATCACTGTTGACTATGGTAGCGGTTACACCAACATTATTTTCAGCAGCATTTATTTTTGCTACCAGTGTTTGTAAGGTATCTTCAGCGGTGACCGCGACATCAAAGCTACTACCATCAATAGCAAAATTTAACGAGCCTGCATCTAAAGGTGCTGTTACGTCACTCACTGCCACAGAGCCAACTTTTTGACTAACTGCCAACTGCTCAACTACCACACTATAGCTGCCTGATACGGCATCATCAGTAACTGACGCACTTAAATAAGTACTTTTTGACAGTTTTACACTCTGGCTTTCAAAGGAATCTGCTTTTGAAAGAAAACTTAGGCTGTCTTGAAATTCAGATAAGGCATTTTTTAAAAAGCCTAGTGCTGATATCTCGGCATTAATTGCACCCTCTTTTGAGTTAAATTGAGCCAATTTAGGAGCCTGCTCAGAGGTAACTAAAGCAGATACTATACCGTTAATGTCTAGTCCAGATCCTAGTCCAACCGATGTTAACCCCATATTTACCTCAACTTATCTCTTAAAAAGTATCATTATCTTTTTTTAAAAATTCAACAGAAGGCTAATTAGGCTTCCGTTCTCATCAACAGCCCTTTTACATCAAGCAATTTTTGAGCCAGCTCTAACGCTTCATCATTGGGGATTTGACGTATAAGTTCACCCGTATCGATGTCCATTACTTTTACAATAGCGGAGCCAGAATCATCATCAACCGAAAATGCCAAACCTTTATTCATTATCGACA
Source organism: Shewanella sp. SG41-4 (assembly GCF_014164505.1). Lineage (GTDB taxonomy): Bacteria > Pseudomonadota > Gammaproteobacteria > Enterobacterales > Shewanellaceae > Shewanella. The sequence goes on from NZ_JACJFI010000257.1 coordinate 4,575, forward strand.
TGACCTCTGATAACTGCTCAACCACCGCAGCCAATGCTTCAGTTTGGGATTGCTCTTTTTTAGTCTCGGCAGCTTGTTCCGTTTCAGTTATCGCCTTATTCAGCGACACTTTATCGACTTCTGGCACATAAGCGCTTTTTTCAGTAGCTAACTGCTGAGCAATATTTTTATCTGATGTTGTTTCAGGTCTATTTGTTACCGTAGGACTTACAGGCGAGCTTGTAATACCCAGTGAATTATTATCCATAACATCCTCCAATTACCGCAATATTTTAACGTCACGCTAAGGTCAAGCCATTATAAGCTAACATCAATCACTAATATGCAATAGCCTATAGGCACCGTACCTGTAAATTGATAATCGCATAAAGCAAAAAAGGAAGATTCATCTGTGAATCTTCCTTTTTCCATTTGCCGTTATGTTACCGATTCACTCAGTGCTTAACAGTCAATCATCTACTTATCATTCACTGGTTGTAATAGTGATTGCAGTAGCGATTATAGTAGTGACAACGCAACTTGTGGTAACTGATTTGCCTGCGCCAACATCGCTGACGAAGCCTGAGACAGAATCTGCTGCTTACTTAGTGCCGCACTTTCTGAGGCAAAATCCACATCTTGAATACGGCTACGCGCATCTGTAACGTTATTCTGAATATTGCTCAAGTTATTAATAGTAAAGTCCAAGCGGTTTTGCGTTGCACCGAGGTCCGCTCGATTGCTATCAATTTGAGCTATTGCAGCATCAATAGTAGTAATAGCATCCTGCGCCCCCTTTGATGTACCAATATCTACTGCATCTATGTCTGAAAGCGCTGAACCGGTTATATTCAAAGTCGCCCCA
>NZ_JACJFI010000258.1 GCF_014164505.1 Shewanella sp. SG41-4
TAAAAAAATTGCCGTTTTAATTGACTCAGAAAACACTCAGCACTCTAAACTTCACCTGATCATTGAAGAGCTTTCTAGCTTCGGCCAGATCATTATTAAGCGTGCTTATGGTGACTTTTCTACAGATCAGTTGAAGAACTGGAAGAAACCACTTAATGAGCTAGCAATTCAAGCAAAGCAACAGTTTGCTTATACTTCAGGTAAAAACTCTACTGATTCGCTCATGATTATTGATGCTATGGATCTGCTTTCTACTCAGAGATTTGACTCTTTCGCATTAGTGTCAAGCGATAGCGATTTCACCTCTTTAGCTACACGTCTCAGAGAGTCGGAACTCAATGTTATAGGCGTTGGTAAAGCTACGACCCCAACCTCATTTAAAAATGCATGTGATGACTTTATCGCTATTGAAAACTTAGGTGTGGAAAATAACTTAGAAAATATTCCTGTGATTACTACAGAAGAGCACGAGCGTGTACTGTGGAGATTAATGCATCAGGCATGGCAAAATTATCGAGATGAGTCTGGTTGGGCAAAACTTGGTGAAGCTGGAAAATACTTAAAGCGTTTAATGCCTGATTTTGATCCTAGAAACTATGGTTTAAATAAGCTTTCAGATTTTTTTGAAAAATTTCCTAATCGTTACAAAACACGTCACGTGAACTCTTCTGGTCTTGAGTTTAAGCTTGTATTGAAATCAAGTTTAGATAAGGAGTAAGACGTTGCATACTAAAGGTTTCCATAAAAAGTTTAATGCTTATGTCTTCAGATGTTGAACTAGAAATCATAGATAAAAGACTTTCTGAACTAGAAAGTGAGCGGCAAATCTTACTCGCAAGACGCTCAGCTTTGCTTAACTCTAATCTTACGATGTTAAGCTTAAACACTACTCAGAAAATAGATATCTATATGGGGCTGTTTCGTGGGAGAAAAGATATTTATGCTAATCGTTGGCAAAGTAAGGAAGGACGCGGCGGCTACTCGGTTAGTTGCCATAATGAATGGCAACAAGGCATATGTTTTAAACCGAAAGTAAAATGTACAGAATGTGTTAATCAAGCATTTAAGTTGTTAGACCGAAGCGCCATATACGGCCACCTTTCAGGCAAACATACTATAGGCTTATATCCACTTTTAGAGGATAATTCTTGTTGGTTGCTTGCTGCTGATTTTGATAAGTCAGATTGGCAAGTTGCTGTACAAGCTTTTAGAAAAGCGTGTAATGAACTGAATATTTCTTGTAGTGTGGAGCGTTCGCGCTCCGGTAATGGAGCCCATATCTGGGTGTTTTTTGAGTCTCCAGTATTAGCTAAAGAAGCCAGGCTGTTAGGTTTTATCTTGCTCGATAAAGCAATGGAGTTTCATGCAGGTCTATCATTCGAGTCTTATGACCGACTGTTTCCTAATCAGGATCTTCTGCCCATAGGAGGCTTTGGAAACTTAATTGCACTTCCTTTGCAACATGCTCCTCGTCAGCAAGGTAACAGCGTATTTATTGACGAAAATTTATCCCCTTACTCTGATCAGTGGGGTTACTTATCATCGGTTAAAAAGCTTGCGAGGCAACAATTAGAAATTATTCTTAGTTATCAATCACAAGATGTGAAGCAAGATACAGAAAGAAAGCCTTGGGAGCTAAACTACGCCAGAGGCTATGAAGTCATTACAGGCTGTCCTGAAAAGTTAACTCTAGTTCTAGCCAATCGTTTATATTTTAGTATAAGTGCCTTACCGCAGGCGTTGTTGGCAAGGCTAAAGCGAATTGCTAGTTTTTCTAACCCAGTATACTTTAAAACTCAGGCGTTACGTTTTTCAACCAATGGGATCCAGCGCTTTATTTGCTTGGCGGAGGTTGATAATGGCTACCTAGCTTTACCTCGTGGTTGCTTTGATGAAGTATCTAGTCTGTTGGAAAGCAATGCGATTAAGATCGAGTTGGAGGATAAGCGCAAGCAGGGGACTCGTTTAAAAGGGTTAATGTTCAAAGGTGAGTTGAGGAAAGATCAAAAGAAAGCTGTAGCGGTATTGGCAAAGCATGATACTGGTGTGTTACATGCGCCGACGGCATTTGGCAAAACAGTCGCAGCAATTGGCCTGATCCATCGGCGTAAAGTTAATACTCTGATTTTGGTTCATAGTCGCCAGTTATTGGATCAATGGAAAGAGCGTTTAACTGCATTTCTTGATGGTTGCGATGTGGGGTTAATAGGTGGTGGTAAACGAAAGCCTACAGGGCAAGTAGATATTGCCACTTATCAAAGTCTGATTAATCGAAAAGATAACAGTGTCGCTCCGCTGTTGTATGACTATGGCCAAGTTATCATTGATGAATGCCATCATATTTCTGCACCCAACTACGAAAGGTTGTTGAATGAAGTTCATGCAAAATACATCTTGGGGATCACTGCTACTCCACATCGTCAGGATGGTCATCAACCGATAATATTTATGCAAGCAGGGCCAATAAGGCATGTCGTGGCTAATGAAGGTAATAAGTTTATTCAGCAGGTTAAGCTCTCTAGACTACAATTTGAACTTCCATTAGAGTTGCGAGGTGAGGAGGGTCGATCGCACATAGCGGATGTTTATCGCTGGTTAATGAATGATGATAAGAGAAACGCCCTTATTATTTCTGATATTTTATCGGTTGTTGCACAACAAAGGCATCCTATAATTCTAACTGAGCGCAGAGAACATGCTGAATTGTTAGGCGAGTTATTGTTAGAAAATGGGATTAGCTTTGTGCTTCTGCGAGGTGCGATGAGCGCTAAAGAGCGAGCGCTTTCAATGGCGGCCTTGGATGATACTCAAGTCATAGTGGCGACAGGAAAATATATTGGTGAGGGTTTCGATTTACCAAAGTTAGATACTTTATTTCTTGTCTTACCTATCTCTTGGAAAGGCTCACTAGTGCAGTATGTTGGTCGAATACAAAGACAGTTTGAAGGAAAAGATAAAGTGATAGTGTTTGACTATCTCGACTCTGCTTTGCCAATGCTGCAAAGAATGTATCAAAAGAGAGCTAAAGGCTACGCTGCTATGGGGTACACTATTACCGAAAAAGCTGAAGAGTTATTGCAAGCTCAATTGGACTTAGATACATAAAGTATTGGGCACTTTTCCCATGGACATAGGAACTTCACTGGCAGATATGACCCTTGCAATCTGTCTGCGCAATGAGTCATTTGGGGTTGTTTAGCTTTTAGGAAGGTAAACACCAATTGATAATCTAAATCAATGCGTTACAAATGTCTTCGTTTTAATTCCATCTTGGGGGCGAAAAGTACCCCCATGCTATGTGGGTTAAAGCTCAGCTTTGTCTTCGTTTTAAATACACGCTTTCACTATTCTGGGTGATTTTATGGCAAGGCGAGACTTACACAGTGTGCTGTTTCCAAAGCAGCTCAAAATACTCACTCTCTTTGGTGAAGATTTGTTGCTTGCGTTAAAGCGACGGGGGTTGACCAAAAAAATGCTCTGCGAGCGAACTGGGTTTGACCATAAAACGGTGAACAAGGTATTTGCTGGTGATCCTGGTGTGGCTATTGGTACTTATTTGAAAATTATGGCCGTGATGGGCATGGAAAGCAACTTCTCTGAAATGGCAGCGCATGACGAATTAGGCATCAAACTCCAAAACATCAAACTTCTGGAAGGTTCAAAATGAGCAGAGAACGGGTAGGGGTGTATGCTGACTGGCATCCCATCGAAAAGCCGTTATTAATAGGTCAATTGGCCTATAGCGATCTAAGTCGAGGCGGTGTATTTAGCTTTGCCTATGACAAAGCCTTTTTAACATCACCCTATTGTTTGCAAATTGACCCTTTGCTTACTCTGCATGCTGGTGAGTTATATAATGATGAAGCCAATAAAAACTTTCGCGCTTTTTTAGATTCATCGCCAGATCGTTGGGGACGTATTCTTATGCAGAGAAGGGCGGCTATCGAATATCGTAAAGGTATTAGGCCTAGTAATAGTGTAACGGAGCTTGATTATTTGCTTGGTGTACATGACGCCTACCGCATGGGGGGGATCCGCTTTAAAAAAGTGGGCTCTCATCATTTCTTGGATAACAACGACGATTTCGCAGCGCCTCCCATGGCATCGTTGCGTGAGTTAGAGCATGCTGCTATTCAAATTGAAAAAGACGACAATATAGACAGTGACGAATATTATCACTGGCTGAGAATGCTAATTTCTCCAGGTTCCTCTTTGGGTGGTGCAAGGCCAAAAGCCTGCGTCACAGACGAGAAAACCCATCTGTGGATTGCTAAATTTCCAAATATTAATGACACCTTTGATGTTGGTGCGTGGGAGATGGTGTGCTACGAACTTGCATTAGCGGCCGGCATTGAGGTTTCTCCTAGTGAGATCCGAAAACTTTCAACGAAGCACCATACCTTTTTGACTAAACGTTTTGATCGGATTGGTGACAAACGTATGCATTTTTCATCAGCAATGACTCAACTCCAGTATTATGATGGTGAACATTCACACGGAGCTAGCTATCTTGAAATAGCAGAGTTTCTTTCCAATCAGGGCTCGCAAACGAAAACAGATCTTGCCCAATTATGGCGACGAATAGTATTTAATATTGCGGTGTCTAATACAGATGATCACCTTCGTAATCATGGTTTTCTATTAACCGGCAAGGGTTGGAAGCTATCACCTGCTTACGATTTAAACCCCATAGTGGGTAAAAAAGGCCTTCACTTGAACATTACAGAGTCAGACAATGCATTGGATTATCAGCTTGCTTTTGATGTAATAGATTTTTTCAGGCTAACTCAAATCGAAGCAACGCAAATCTACGATGAGGTGTTAAATACAGTGAAGCAGTGGCAACAAGTTGCCCAGCGTTTAGGGATCAGTCGGGCAGAGCAAACCATGAAGGAAGAAGCCTTTAATGTTTGATAGTCCTCTTGAGTAAAAAGACACTTTTATTGAAAATCCAGATCGGGTGATGGAGAATGTGTTATTACGACTTATTCCACTGATTGGTGCGTAGTCATTGTTTGAGCAATAGTGACGGTAAGGGAAATGTTTTAGTTTTCGAGAAACTTTTTTATTTTCAATCATATTATTTAAATGGTATTGAGATTTTACCTCTAGAGCACAAGAGGTAAAATCAAAGACAGATACCTGGTTCACCTGGAAGCTAGCAATAAAGTTTTGCCTGAACTCATTAAATCAACCTAACGTGTCACACTCAATTAAAAAGCTCGTAGCAACAGGCTTATTAAAGTCTGAAGGTCTTAATATTTTTTCAATCGATATGAATTGACATCCTCCCCCACCTCAAAATCCCCAAAAGGATTTTGCCGCTACGCGGAAAGGAAGGGGATTCCTACGGCGCTAAGCAGTTTTCAGCTTAGTCGCTTCGATGGGTTCCTGCTTCACAGAGC
>NZ_JACJFI010000259.1 GCF_014164505.1 Shewanella sp. SG41-4
GTCGCACTAAATTACGCGACAAGGGCATCGTCAATAACGTCAGTTATGTGCAAGCAAATGCTGAAGCATTACCGTTTCCAGATAATCATTTTGATATCATCACGATCGCGTTTGGTTTACGTAATGTTACCGATAAAGATGCGGCGTTACGCTCAATGCTGCGAGTGTTAAAGCCGGGTGGAAAACTACTCGTGCTTGAATTCTCAACACCTAAACATGAATTAATGCGTAAAGTTTACGATATGTATAGCTTTAAGGTGCTACCTAAAATGGGCGCATTAATCACTAAAGATGCTGATAGCTACGAATACCTTGCCGAATCAATTCGGATGCATCCTGATCAAGAAACGCTTAAACAAATGATGGTAGATGCTGGTTTTGAACAAGTTGACTACACCAACATGACAGACGGCGTTGTCGCATTGCATAGAGGTTATAAGTTCTAATGACCCCTAATCACTTTGCTTTGTTGACTTGTGCAGCCATTGAAACCGCTTTTAACCAACTGCCAGCACAGGCTAAAAGTGACTATGCTCGTCAAAAGTCATTGCACGGCAAAGTATTTTGTATTCAGTTGAGTCAATTAAATTGGCCTATTTATTTGGTGTTTGCCAAACAAATTCAAGTACTCAGCCATTACGAAGGTGATGTGGCAGTAACCGTACGAGCTGATGCATCAACATTATATCAGCTGACTGAAGGCGCTAATTTAACTGAGCTTATCAAAAATGATAAACTCAGTTTAGAGGGCGATATTCAATTACTGCAATCGTTAAGCCATTATCTACAGAATATTCATGTTGATTTTGCCGAACCGTTATCACGTTATATTGGTGATGCTCCAACGCATAAACTCGTTGCCTCAGCTAAACAATTTAACCATGATATCAAGCGAGTCTTGCAAAAAACTCGCTCACATATCAGTCAGTTAACCACCGAAGAATATCGTCTCGCACCGCATAAAATCGAATGGCTGCATTTTCGTGATAATCTGGACGAACTGGTGAGTCAAACCGAGCGTATCGAAGCCAAGATAGCCCAATTAAGAGATAAAATAACGCAATGACAACTGCAAGTATCAGGCGTGGTTTCCATGTCATTAAAACCATTCTGCATTTTGGCTTAGATGACTTAATACCTAAACACAAAAAGCCCTGGTATTTCTCCATTGTGCGTAACAGTTTATTTTGGATCCGTAATAAACATAAAACTAAATCGCCAGCAGAACGCTTAAAATTAGCAATGCAAGATTTAGGGCCGGTATACATCAAACTAGGGCAAATGCTGTCGACTCGCCGTGATTTACTTGACGACGAATGGGCGTATCAGTTGGCCATGTTGCAAGACAGAGTGCCTCCGTTTGATTCCGCTTTAGCACGAGAAGCCATCGAAGCTGAGCTTGGTGCTCCTATCGCAACCTATTTTGACGATTTTAACGATACACCACTTGCCTCGGCATCCATATCGCAAGTACACACCGCCACCTTAAAATCTAACGGTAAAGCCGTGGTACTGAAAGTGCTGCGCCCCAATGTTGAACAACAGATATTAGCTGACTTACAGTTAATGACTCAAACGGCTAACTTACTCGAAACCTTATTAGGTGACGGTAATCGTTTACGCCCAGCGGAAGTGATTGAAGATTACCGCACCACCATTTTAGGTGAGCTAAATCTAAAGCTCGAAGCACTTAACGCCATCAAGTTACGCAATAATTTCCTTGATTCCAATTCGCTGTACGTGCCTTTTGTTTACGAAGAACACAGTTACCAGCGGTTAATGGTCATGGAACGTATTTATGGTATTCCAGTTTCAGACACCGAAGCGTTAAGGGCTCAAGGTACCAACTTTAAACTGCTTGCTGAACGAGGTGTAGAATTGTTTTTCACCCAAGTGTTTCGCGACAATTTTTTCCATGCAGATATGCATCCAGGCAACATTTTTATCAGTCGTGAACATCCAGACGACCCATTTTATATCGGCCTAGACTGCGGCATTATGGGCACGTTAACCGAAGTAGATAAACGCTACCTTGCGGAAAACTTTTTAGCCTTCTTTAATCGCGATTATCACCGTATTGCCCAGCTGTATATTGAGTCAGGTTGGGTATCTGAACACACAGATATTATTGCTTTTGAACAAGCGGTAAAAGTAGTTTGCGAACCCATGTTTAATAAACCATTGGATGAAATTTCGTTCGGTCATGTTCTGTTGGAGCTGTTCAGAACTGCACGTCATTTTGATATTGTGGTGCAGCCACAACTGGTGCTACTCGAAAAAACGTTACTGTATATTGAAGGTTTAGGCCGTCAGTTATATCCACAATTAGATTTATGGCAAACCGCAAAGCCATTCCTAGAAAATTGGATGTCAGAACAAGTTGGCCCTAAAGCCATGTTCAACAAAGTAAAATCAAATGCGCCGTTTTGGGCCGATAAACTCCCTGAGTTTCCTGAACTTATTTATGACAACTTAAAATTAGGTCGTAAATTGCTCGGAACTCAACAGCAAATGTTAGATAAGTACTTGCGCTACCAACAGAAATCGCACAAGAGTAATTATATGCTTATCACTTCGGCTGTATTATTGATCTGTGGCACAATTTTATTTACTCAAATAGTTACACTATGGCCAGCGTATACCTGCATCGGTGCAGGCATATTGATTTGGGCGGTAGGATGGCGATCTAGGCCAAAGAATCGTAAATTTTAGCTAGCACTAATTTATTAGAGGTTCATAATACTTAAAGAATTGGGTGTTATTATGGATTTTGAAATAACTTTTTTACAAAAACCATTGTTAATTTTAAGAGGATAATCTTCATGGGCGGCATCAGTATTTGGCAGCTTCTAATCGTAGCGTTAATTGTCATTCTATTATTTGGGACTAAAAAATTGCGTTCTTTGGGCGGTGATTTAGGTGGAGCAGTAAAAGGCTTTAAAAACGCCATGACTCCAGAAGATGAAAATAAATCTTTAGATGACAAAGAAAAAGACCAAACAGCAGCGACTTCGCAACAGGCTGCAGAAAAGCAACCTGAAACAGAATCTAAAGATAAACAGGCGTAATTTATTATGTTTGACGGTATCGGCTTTATGGAGCTGCTGCTGATCGGTATTTTGGGGCTAGTCGTACTAGGCCCCGAAAGACTACCGGTTGCAGTACGTTCGTTAACAGGTTGGATCCGCGCGCTTAAGCGCATGGCTAACTCTGTCAAAGATGAACTTGAGCAAGAGCTTAAAATTGATCAGTTACATGCTGATTTAAAAAAAGCTGAAAGCAAAGGTTTAGCCAATTTGTCGCCAGAGCTACAAGAGTCGATTGATCAGCTGAAAAAAGCCGCTGAGTCAGTGAATCGCCCTTATAAAGTTGAAGAAACACCCTCTGAAGCGCCAAAAAAATCACCTGACGAGTCTCCTTCAGTCAAAGAAGCTAAGTCATCTGAAGTGACTAGCGAAAGCAGCTCAAACTCTAAATAAAACGGATAATCCATGTCGCAACAGCAACCGCTTATTAGCCATTTGCTTGAATTACGTAATAAATTGCTTAAAGCCATTGGCAGCGTGTTATTGGTATTCATTACTATTGTGTATTGGGCTAACGATATTTATCACTACATAGCTCTACCTTTAATGCGCTCACTTCCAGAAACAGGCAGTATGATTGCAACCGACGTTGCCGCGCCTTTTTTTGCACCGTTTAAATTAACACTCGTGCTAGCATTCTTCATCGCCATTCCCTATGTACTTTATCAAGTATGGTCTTTTGTCGCTCCTGGGTTATACAAACATGAAAAACGCTTAGTGGTTCCCTTATTAGCCAGCAGCACCCTGTTGTTTTATCTTGGAATAGCCTTTGCCTACTATATTGTTTTCCCAGTTGTATTTGGGTTTTTCACCAGTGTCGTTCCAGAAGGCGTGCAAGTTGCTACTGATATAAGCAGTTATTTGAGTTTTATTCTAAAACTATTTTTTGCCTTTGGTTTAGCTTTTGAAATACCTGTAGCAGTGGTTTTACTTTGCTGGGCTGGTGTTACCACACCCGATGAGTTACGCCAAAAGCGTCCATATATTGTGGTAGGAGCTTTTGTTGTTGGCATGGTACTCACGCCGCCCGATATTATCTCGCAGACTATGCTAGCCGTACCAATGCTGTTATTGTTTGAAGGTGGACTAATCGCCGCACGTTTCTACAGCAAAAAAGAAGATGAGCCAGAAAACGAACAAGCTGAGAATTAAGCGATAAAGATAGGCTCTACTGACTAAAATAATAAGGAAGAATCAATGCGTTTAAGTTTAATTGCCGCCGGGATCATATTGATGTCGGCTAATGCATATGCCAATACTAATCTTGGCCAGCAACTGTCTATATGTGCCGCTAAAACGGACAAAACTGTGCGATTAACTTGCTATGACGAATTAGCAGCAAACGCTAAACCCAGTGCTCAGATAATAACGACAGCAAAAACGACTGAAATTGCACTATTAGAGACACCAAAACCACCAGTTACCCCAAGCGTAGTAGCACCAGTAGCAGTTGCTCCGGTAGTTGCAAGCTCGCAAGTACTCAGCGTTGATGATTTTGGCTTGCAAAAGAAAGTAATAGAAGATGAAGTCGAGAAGATTTATTCTGAAGTTATTAGCGTCAAAAAAGATGCTTTAGGCGCATTTGTGATAACACTCAGCAATGGCCAAGTGTGGAAACAAAGTAATTCAAAGTATTATAAAATCAAAAAAGGTCAGCGTATCTTTATTGAAACGGGTGCCTTGAATTCATTTTTATTGGGTAGCGATGAACGCAATGCTACTACCCGAGTTAGACGATTAAAGTAACTACAGCACTTTTATTACATGACTCAATACATCGACATTGCTGTCAATCTGCTAAGTGACAGGCTGAAGCACGATATTGATACTATTATCAATGAAGCGGCGAAACATAATGTTTCGCCGTTGATTGTTATTGGCAGCGATCTCGATGAAAGCTCCGAATCTATATCTATCTGCCAACAATACCCGCAACAACTCTACTGCACGACAGGTGTACACCCACATCATGCTTCATCTTGGGATCAACATAGCAAAGCACGTTTAACTCAGTTGGCCAAACAAGACACTGTGGTAGCCATTGGTGAGTGTGGACTTGACTACAATCGCGACTTTTCACCACGCCCAGCACAAAGAAAAGCATTTGCTGCGCAATTAGAACTAGCGAGTGAACTCAACATGCCGGTACTAATGCATTGTCGTGAAGCACATAGTGATTTTATCGCCATTGTAAATGAGTATCGAGCTCAACTACCTAATGCATTATTGCACTGTTTTACAGGC
>NZ_JACJFI010000025.1 GCF_014164505.1 Shewanella sp. SG41-4
CGCAGGAGCTGTTGCCGAGAACTACTGTACTGACAACAGCTATGCTTACAATAACTATGCGTACAATAACTATGCCTACAACAACCATGCCTACAATCCGATTACTTATCTAGAAGATGCAGAACTCCTGCTGAATGATCAGATAATTAAAGGCATTGGTATCAAACACTCTGGAATGAGTGTTGCCCAGCAAGTTATTAAATAAAGATTAAACAAGCCTATCAGAATGCTCAATTGTTTGTGTAATTTGTTTGCTGCAAGATTACCTGTTCCTACTTGATATCAACCTTCTACACAACATCCCGAGCAACAATAATTAGAGTGATATTGATTGCTTAATTGCGCCATTTTGTGACTTGCGCCCAATTATAGTGCATTGAATAGTCCTAAAATGATTGAGTGTTTAAACATTCAAATGTCAACATCGATTGGTAAGTTGTTGATTTTTATTTAGTAATCGTTGTCATTTTATTGCCATTAATCTGTCTTCAATTTGTTATGATGAACTGGCATGGTAACTGCTGGAATTAATGCAGTTAATTATCGCGAGGGAGACAAATATGGGACTAGAGAAGTTGCTATATTTGCAAGGCGTTGGTGCAGAATTTATCGATTGTTTCGGTAATCTTGTCCACATACCCGCTAGGGACAGGCAGGGCATTTTAACCACGATGTTGTTGCAACCATCGTTTCATCAACATGAACATCTTCATGATGAGTCAAACCAACAATCATTTGATGTACAAGCTTTTACTCAGCAGCAATTATCACAGCCAAGGATAGACGCACGAATAGAGCAACTCGATGTACAGCCTTGGTTGGTTCCGCTACATACTTTTCAATGGTGCAGTATTGATAAGCCTCATGTTGATGTCTATCTGCCAGAGAATTATGCATCTGGTTTTGTGGTGACCATCAGCGGTGAAAATATTGACACAATCTCGGTGAGTGCCAATGTAAGTGATTGTGTTATAGCTGGCGAGTATCATATTAATGACAAGCGTTATTGCCAATATCGCTTAATGCTTGATAACGCGGCATTGCATTTAGGTTATCACCAAGTTGATTTAGCGTTTAATCATGATCCTCAGCGTAAAGACACCTTACATGGACAGTTTATGGTTGCACCGTCTACGGCTTATCAAGGTCGTTCAGCGCAACCATTTAACAACATTAAGCAATCATGGGGACTTAATGCGCAACTGTATGCTTTACGTAATGAAGCGCAATGGGGTATTGGTGATTTCGGTAATTTAGCTGAACTTATAGAGTACGCAGCCCATGCCGGTGCGGATTTTATTCTTCTCAATCCACTACATGCTGTAGACATCAGCCAGCCAGATAACCCCAGTCCATACAGTCCAACGGACCGCCGTCGTTTAAACCCTTTATATATACAAATTGAAGCCGTTGATGAATATAAGGCCCTTAATGGGGAACTATTATCACAGAAGTGGCAGCAAAAAAGGTTAGTGCTGAATCAAGCGCATCTTATTAATTACGATGAAGTGCACAGCCTGAAATACGCAGCCTTCGAGAAGATGTATCAAATATTTTGTTCTCACCACGTCAAGCTCGAAACGCCACGATACAAAGCCTATAAGGCATTTTTAGCACAAGATGAAGCTGCGCTGATGCAGTTTGTTACCGTCGAGGTGGAATTAGCACCTAAATATTTCACTCAAGATTTTGGCTTTTATTTGTATCTACAATTTGTCGCTAATGAGCAATTACAAGCTTGCCAGTTGAATGCAAAACAATTTGGTATGAGTATTGGGCTTATCCGTGATTTGGCTGTCGGGGCTGTGAGTCATGGCGCCGAAATTAGTGCTAATGCCGATTTGTTTTGTGATAACGCCAGTATCGGCGCACCGCCAGATCCTTTTGCTGAACATGGCCAAAATTGGGGCTTAACCCCATTCGATCCGGTTAAATTAAAACAGCATGATTATAGTCATTTTATCCAGTTGGTTCGCAGTAATATGCAAAGTTGCGGGGCGTTGAGAATTGATCATGTTATGGGATTACTGCGTTTGTGGTGGTGGCCACTACATGAAGAACTAGGTAATGGTTGTTATGTGTATTATCCACTAGAAACCTTGTTAGCCATTGTTTGCTTAGAAAGCCAACGTGCTCGTTGCATTGTGATTGGCGAGGATTTAGGCATAGTACCGCCGGAAATTGTGTCTCGTTTACACCAAGCAGGCATTTTATCTAATGAATTGTTTTATTTCTGTAAAGACCACAATGGGTTTAAACCACCACAAGACTACAAACGTCAAAGCCTGATGATGCTGGCTAATCACGATGTGCCCACACTTTCAGCGTGGTGGTTTAGTGCTGACTTACGCCTGCGACGTCAACTTGAATTGATTGAAACCGATGACAAATTACAGCAGACCTTGGGCCAGCGTCAGCAAGAGAAACAGCAACTAATTGACTTGCTTATCCGCGAGCAGGCGTTTGAGCTACCAGCATCCATTACATCGGTCGAACAGTTAGATTTTGACAGTGTTCTATTGGCATGGATATCTGTTGCTGCGAAGGGTAATGCCCAACTTTTTAGTGTGCAATTAAGTGATCTAGTTGCTGATAAACACGGGGTCAATATTCCCGGTACTTGGAAAGAGTTCCCTAATTGGCAACGTCGACTTCCCCTGTCTATGAAACAAATGGCTCAAAGTCCAAAAGTACAGCAACGTCTTGAAGCGATAGCATCGGCCAGAAAGTCCCGAACTCACGCCAGTGCTTTAAACCCAAGTACTGTAAAACCAAGGACTGTAAACCCAGGTGCTGTAAACACATCGTCATCCGATAAACTAGCCTACTAATGGATCATTGAATATGACTGTAGCGACCCCGTATTTTCAACAAGGTAGTGAAATAGCCTTATTAAATGGTGAGTACACAGATGTGTTTTCACTGCTTGGCATGCACAGTGTTAATGATGGCAAAGCGCTGGTGGTCCGTTGCTTAATACCTGGTGCAATCAGTATTGATGTGTTGAGCGCTAGGGATAGACGTAAAGTGGCGACGCTTGAACAAGTGAACGAGCAAGGTTTATTTGCCGGTAAAATGGGCCGCAGAGTGAAATATTTTGCTTATTTATTACGAGTGCAATATCCGTTGTGTGAGCAACTTATTAACGACCCATATCAATTTGACAGTTTACTCAACCCTGATGACTTGTATTTATTTTGCGAAGGAAGCCAGCTGCAAACTTACCGTTTTCAGGGGGCTAATTGGCGAGAGCATCACGGTGTAAAAGGGGTTCACTTTTGCGTTTGGGCACCTAATGCTAAGCAAGTTGCGGTGATGGGTGATTTTAATTTATGGGATAATAAACGCCACGTGTTGCGTCATCATCCAGCCAGTGGATTGTGGGATATTTTCATTGCTGACGTTGAACCCGACCAACACTATAAATATGCCATTAGCGATATGCATGGTAATCATGTCATTAAGTCCGATCCTTATGCGGTCGCCATGCAACCATCACCTCATAATGCGTCGAAAATACCCCGTATAGAATGTTACGACTGGCAAGATAGCCAATGGTTAACAGAACGGGCGAGTCATCAACCACATGCACAACCTATGTCTATCTATGAAGTGCAATTAGCCTCATGGCGCCGCAAGGGGAACGACGGTCAAGATTATACCGATTACTCGCAATTAATTGCCGAGTTAGTGCCTTATATTAAAGAAATGGGATTTACCCATTTGCAGTTAATGCCAATCAGTGAATACCCGTTCGACGGCTCTTGGGGTTATCAACCTGTGGGGTTATTTGCTCCGACATATCGCTTTGGTGATGCCAATGGCCTTAAAGCTTTTATCGATGAATGCCACCAGCAAGGCATTGCCGTGTTACTCGATTGGGTACCTGCACATTTTCCTCGAGACCCTCATGGCTTGGTGCGGTTTGACGGCAGTTGTCTATATGAACATGACGATCCCCGCAAAGGCGAACAACCGGATTGGGACACATTAATTTATAACTATGGCCGTGCAGAAGTACGAAGCTTTTTATACAGTAATGCCCATTACTGGCTAGATGAATTTCATTTTGATGGCTTACGCCTTGATGCTGTGTCGTCAATGCTATATCTCGATTACAGCAGAAGAGCAGATCAATGGATCCCAAATAAATTTGGCGGTCGTGAAAACCTCGAAGCCATTAGCTTTCTACAAGAATTAAACGCGCGCATGTACCAATGTTTCCCTGGCATTAACATGATTGCAGAAGAGTCCACCGCATGGCCAGGTGTGACGCAAGCTACCAGCAATAATGGCTTAGGATTTGGTTTTAAGTGGAATATGGGCTGGATGAACGACACTCTGCGTTATATCAGTTGCGATCCTCTTTTTAGGCGTTATCACCATGGTGAACTGACTTTTAGCTTAGTGTATGCCTTTACCGAACAATTCATTTTGTCACTCAGTCACGATGAAGTCGTTCACGGTAAAGGGTCGTTACTGCATAAAATTCCGGGTGACGACTGGCAGAAGTTCGCAACATTACGTGCTTATTATGGTTTTATGTGGGCCCATCCGGGTAAAAAATTATTGTTTATGGGCAACGAATTTGCACAACGCAACGAATGGAATCATAACCAGAGCCTAGACTGGCATTTATTAACCTATGCACCACATCAAGGCATGCAAGATTGGGTGCGCGATCTCAATCAATGCTATCAACAATATCCTGCATTATATCAACGCGATCATCATAGCGATGGTTTCCAATGGCTCGACTGCAATAATGCTGAAAATAACATTTTAGTGTTTTGTCGTTTTGGCACGGACAGACAACAACATGTCGTGATTGTGGTCAACATGTCTCCACAGGTTTATCACGATTTCAGAGTGGGTGTACCTGCGGAGCAATGCTACAGCGAAATGCTCAACAGCGACCATCGCCACTATGGCGGCAGTCACGTCGTCAATGATAATCCCTTTGAAGCTCAGGCTACGCCATGGCAGGGCATGTCACACAGTATTGTTATTACCGTTCCCCCGTTAGGTTGCAGCATTTGGGTTCCTGAACTGGGTGAACTAACTGTGCCAACGACAAAGCCAGAAGAGTCGGCGGAATAAGTGGGTACAGACACTATGGATTCAACTTTACAAGGGCATTTTATGGATATGACCAGCGGTTATCCTTATCCACTAGGGGCAACACTTGATGATAACGGGGTGAATTTTTCGTTATTTTCGGCTCATGCCACGAAAGTAGTGCTGTGTATTTTTGACCCCACTGGCAGTATTGAAATGACGCAATACATTATGCAGCATCAAACCCGACAAATTTGGCATTGCCACTTATCGGGTGCAAAAGCGGGACTGCTCTATGGCTATCGAGTTTTTGGTCCTTACCAGCCTGAACTCGGCCATCGTTTCAATCATCACAAATTACTGCTCGACCCTTACGCCAAAAGATTAGTCGGGGAAGTGACATACCACTCTTCGATTTATGGTTATGACATTGATGCGATAGATGAAGATTTATCATTCGATACTCAAGACAGTGCGCCATACATGCCCAAGTGTGAAGTATTGGACACCCGGTTTGTAGACGATATTCCTATTGCACCACTTAATATTAGTCTCGCAAGGAGCATTATATTTGAGACTCATGTTAAGGGCTTTACTCAACAGCATCCCGATATTCAATTGTCTCAACAAGGCACTTTTGCAGGTCTAGCAAGCCAACCTACAATCGATTATTTACAAAACTTAGGTATTACCTGCTTAGAGTTGTTACCCGTGCATGGCTTTTTTGATGAACCTTTTTTGGTCCAAAAAGGCCTTAATAATTACTGGGGTTACAACAGCATTGCTTTTATGGCCCCACATTCTGCTTATTTATCTGATGAGGGAGATATTGGCGAATTCAGACGAATGGTTTCTACACTTCATCTTGCTGGGATTGAGGTGATCCTTGATGTGGTCTTTAACCATACAGCCGAAGGAAACCATTTGGGACCGACTTACAGTTTTCGTGGTATCGATAATGCTAGCTACTATCGGTTATTACCCAATGAAAAACGTTTCAACATTAACGATACTGGCTGCGGTAATACTTTCAATCTTAATCATCCCCAAGTACTCATGTTGGTTATGGATTCTCTGCGCTACTGGGTCGAAGTGATGGGAGTGGATGGATTTAGATTTGATTTAGCCAGTTGCCTTGGACGAGAAGCCTATGGCTTTGACCGTGGAAGTGGCTTTTTTGATGCCATCACTCAAGATCCTGTGCTGTGCAAAGTCAAATTGATTGCTGAACCGTGGGACATTGGCCCGGGGGGTTATCAGTTAGGCAATTATCCAGTGGCATTCAGTGAGTGGAATGACCGTTATCGAGATGCTATGCGTCGTTTCTGGCGTGGCGACAGTGGTTTATCGCCTGAGTTTGCCAAGCGGTTCCACGGTTCAAGTGATTTTTTTGAACATAACGGTCGTGGCCCATCTGCCAGCATCAATTTTATTACTAGCCATGATGGTTTTAGTTTGCATGATTTGGTCAGTTACCGTGATCGTCATAACTTGGCCAACGGTGAAGAAAATCGCGATGGTCATCAGGAAAACTGTAGCAGCAATTACGGCATAGAAGGTGAGTGCGACGATGTCGATATTAATGCAATTCGCAGCCGCCAAAAACGTAACTTATTAACGTGTCTGTTGCTGTCTCAGGGGGTGCCGATGTTGTTGGCCGGCGATGAGTCTAGCCAAAGTCAGCAAGGAAATAATAATGCCTACTGCCAAGACAATCCTATCGGCTGGTTTGACTGGCAGCAAATAGATTGGTCGTTGGTGAATTTTACCGCTCAATTGATCACCTTACGTAAACGCTTTCCGATGTTGTGTCATCAAGCATTTATTCATAAACCTGAAGCACTATTCGATAATGGTTTAGCGTGGTTTAACCGCCAGGGTGAGGTGATGAACAAATCCCATTGGGGTGAGTATCAAACCCGCACTTTGAGTGTCATTTTAACGGGTAATTTAGGTGACGCTGATATTGGCGCCGCTGCTGAAAGTACAGAAGCATTGTTATTGATGATTAATACTGACGAGTTGGCACATACCTTTACTCTGCCGCAATTACCCCATCTTCGATATTGGCATTGTTTATTACATACCCAAGAAAGTGAGCCTTCAGTGGATGAGGATCAGCAAGTCAGTTTAATGAGTCGTAGTTTAATGTTATTTCATACCGAGTTTACAAGGAGCAATTGATGACCACCGCGAAAGATAACGCCAGTGCCAATATCAGTAAAACCAATAGTAAAGTTGAAGTCACTGCAGAGATATTAATAGACGAACAAAATTGTTCTCATGAAGAACCTTGCGATAGCTTAAAGGCTTTATTAGCAAGGCATATGCGCTATGAGTTATGCAGAGACGATCACGATAAACATGAACTTTTTAATGCCTTGGCACAAAGTGTTAAGGAACAAATGCTGGATGACTGGCGTCAAACACGGCTCAAGGATAATCAATATCAACAAAAACAAGTGGCCTATTTGTCATTAGAGTTTCTGATGGGCCGAGCATTAGGTAATGCATTATTAAGTTTAGACATTACCGAGGATGCTCAACAAGTACTCACTGAGTACGCCACTAACTTAGAACATATTGAACAAGTTGAGCATGATGCAGGGTTAGGCAACGGTGGACTTGGACGCTTAGCGGCTTGTTTTCTCGACAGTTGTGCTAGTTTGGATTTACCGGTTACAGGTTATGGTATCCGTTATCAATACGGCATGTTTGTACAAAAAATAATAGATGGTTATCAGGTAGAACGACCCGACCGTTGGTTACGTAACGGTAATCCATGGGAAGTCCGTATTTCTAATCATATTGTATCTGTGCCTTTTTATGGTCATACCGAAACCCATTCTTTTAAGCAGGGACATCGGCATCATGTTTGGGTTAACACTCAAAAAGTACTCGCGATTCCATATGATATGCCTATTCCTGGTTTTAAAAACAATCGTATTAACACGTTACGTTTGTGGAAAGCGGAAGCCAATGATGATTTCGATTTAGCAGAGTTTAATGAAGGTGATTATGCAGAAGCGGTAGCGACTAAAAACCTGGCAGAACAAATTACCATGGTGTTGTATCCCAACGACGCTAGCGTTAATGGTAAAGAGTTACGACTGAAGCAACAATATTTTTTATCTTCAGCCAGTTTACAGGACCTCTTAATCCGTTATGTGAACAAGTTTGGTGAAGATTTTAGCCACTTCAGTGAGCTTAACGTAATGCAGCTTAACGATACTCACCCTAGCATTGCGGTGCCAGAATTGATGCGATTGTTGCTTGACCAATATGGCTTAAGTTGGGATGCCGCATGGGCAATTACCAATCAGTCAATGGCATATACCAATCATACTTTATTGCCGGAGGCATTAGAGCGTTGGTCAGTTCCTATGATGAAAAATATGCTTCCTCGTATTGTCGAAATCATATTTGAGATTAATGCACGGTATTTGGAGTTGGTGGCACATCATTGGCCTGGCGACATTGAAAAACTAACTGAGATGTCAATCATTGAAGAGGGCGGAGAACAGCAAATCCGTATGGCCTACTTAGCTATCGTTGCCAGTTTCTCTGTTAATGGTGTGGCAGGATTACATACTCAGTTACTTAAAGAGGGGTTATTTAATAACTTCTATCAATTATGGCCTAACAAATTTAATAACAAGACTAACGGCGTTACCCCTAGACGTTGGTTAGCATTTTGTAACCCTAAGTTATCTTCGCTGATTTGTCGTCGTTTAGGCAATGATTGGATGAAGGATTTGTCACGCCTTAAAGGGCTGGGTGACTTTATCAGTGACAAAGCATTTGTTGACGAATGGGCCCAGGTAAAATTTGAAAATAAACAAGCATTAACCCAATTTGTGAAACAGCAGTGTGGCGTCGAATTTGACCCTAAGATGATGTTTGATGTGCAAGTTAAGCGTATTCACGAGTACAAACGCCAATTGATGAATATTCTACATGTTGTCCATTTATATCGACGTATTCTTAATGGCGATACTCAAGATATGGTCCCCCGTTGCGTATTAATAGGTGGCAAGGCTGCCCCTGGATATGCCATGGCAAAACAAATCATTAAGTTAGCAAATAATGTTGCTCATATGGTCAATTCTGATCCATTGGTGACGCCGTATTTACGCATGGCTTTCCTGCCTAATTATAACGTCAGTGCGATGGAGAAAATCTGTCCCGGCACTGATTTATCTGAGCAAATATCAACAGCAGGTAAAGAAGCTTCAGGTACTGGCAACATGAAGTTCATGATGAATGGTGCGTTGACCATTGGCACATTAGATGGCGCCAATATTGAGATGCTTGAAGAGGTTGGCCATGAAAACTTCTTCTTATTTGGCTTAAATGCGAGTCAAGTAACGCAAGTTCGTATGGATTACCAACCTCAACACATTATTGATCATTCACCAGCCTTTAAAGGGGTGATGAATATGTTAGAAAGTGGTCATTTTAATTTGGTCGAACCGGGAATTTTCGACAACATTCTTGCTTCGATCGCCGACCCTAATGATCAATGGATGACGGCCGCTGATTTTGACAGTTATTGTCAAGCACAAGAGCTGGTGGCAAAAACGTATCTTGATCAAGATAGTTGGCAACAAATGAGTATTAAAAATACTGCCGCAAGCGGACGATTTTCAAGCGACAACACCATAGCGGGCTACCGCGATGAAATTTGGATGAAAAAGTAAAACAGGGAAAGTGATGTGATGCCTCAAATAAAAGAAATCACATCAATGCTTATTTATTAATGGCTATATTAAATAGCAAAATGGAGTCTGCTTATGAGTGATATTCGTTATATTAGTAATTTAACCCGAGAGACCTATGCGTTGATCTTAGCGGGTGGACGTGGTTCACGCTTGCACGAGTTAACCGATTGGCGCGCTAAGCCGGCATTATATTTTGGTGGTAAATATCGCATTATTGATTTTCCATTATCAAACTGTATTAACTCAGGAATACGCCGCGTGGGGGTGGTGACACAATATAAGTCACATTCATTAATTCGTCATGTTACTCGTGGCTGGGGACATTTTAAAAAAGAGCTAGGAGAGTCGGTTGAAATACTACCGGCTTCTCAACAAACATCAGGTAACTGGTATCAAGGTACTGCAGATGCGGTATTCCAAAACATTGATATTATTAGACAGGAAATTCCGAAATATGTGATGATCCTATCTGGTGACCATATTTATCGTATGGACTATGCAGGCTTGTTAGCCGCCCATGCAGAATCAGGCGCGGAGATGACAGTGTGTTGTTTAGAAACACCTATCGAAGAAGCCGCTGGGGCTTTTGGGGTGATGGAAGTTGATAGCTCTCATCGGGTGATTGGCTTTGAAGAAAAACCCGCTGAGCCAAAACCGTTACCAAACGATCCAACAATGTGTTTAGCCTCTATGGGCAACTATGTCTTTAACACTAAGTTTTTATTTGAACAGTTAAAAAAAGATGCCAATAACGAAAATTCAGACCGTGATTTTGGTAAAGACATCATTCCAGCCATTATTGAAAATCACAAAGTGCTTGCATTTCCATTTTCCAGTGCGGTAGCTGGCCAACCTTCATATTGGCGTGATGTGGGAACATTAGATTCGTTTTTTCAAGCAAATATGGAATTGTTGTCACCGACACCGCCACTCAACCTTTATGATGCAAAATGGCCAATTTGGACTTATCAAGAGCAGCTACCACCTGCTAAGTTTGTGTTTGATGATGAAGATAGGCGTGGTATGGCTGTAGATTCTATCGTTTCTGGTGGCTGTATTATTTCTGGTGCTAAAGTTAAACGTAGTGTGCTGTTTGACGAAGTTCGTGTTTGCTCTTATTCGTTTGTAAAAGACTCGGTATTATTACCTGATGTGGTAGTACTCAAAAATTGTAAAATCCAAAATGCCATTTTAGATCGCGGTTGTATCATCCCTGAAGGTATGGTGATTGGTTATAATCAAGAACACGATAGAGCAAGAGGGTTTAGGGTATCCGAAAAAGGCGTTACTTTAGTAACACGTAAAATGTTGGGGTTACCTGTTGGTTACGTATAAGGACTGTAAATGACTCAAAATAGTGTAAAACGAGTACTGCTGGTGGCAGCAGAAAACGATGCACTGCATGGCGTTAAGGTTGGTGGCATGGCGGATGTTATCCGCGACTTGCCGCCAGCATTAGGCCAATGTCGCGTAATAGCCGATGTCGCTATGCCTAATTATGGTTTTTTAGCCCAACAATATCGAGCCGCACATATGGCTGATATTGAGGTCGATTTTGCAGGCGCGCGCCATGTTGTCACTGTGTATCGGATGCCCAGACCACAAAATAAAGATGCAATAGTGGATGTCGATATCGGTGAGCAAGATAATAATGGTGCTCAAATTTACCTATTCGATAATCCGCTGTTTAACCATCAAGGTCAGGTTTACTGTAACGGTTCGGCAGACCGACCATTTGCCGAAGATGCGACCAAATTTGCCCTGTTTTCCTTGAGTGTTGCCACATGCCTTGTCAACAGACTATTGCCCCGATTCGACGTGCTACATTTGCATGACTGGCACGCGGCAATGGTGGCGATGTTTCGCGGCTGCGTGGCGGAGTTTTCTGCATTACAGGCTATTCCCTGTGTATTTACTATTCACAACCTGGCATTGCAGGGGATCCGCCCCTATACCGGAGATGATTCGTCATTTGCCCATTGGTTTCCGCAATATATGGGAAAGTTAAATAAAATTGCAGATAACAGCTTGTTTGATCGACTTTACAACAATTGCATTAATCCAATGCGGATGGGCATTGTTCTGAGTGACAAAGTGCATTTAGTGTCACCGACTTATGCTCGAGAAGTCCTAATACCATCGGATCACCATAAAGGTTTTTTTGGTGGTGAAGGATTAGAGCTAGATTTAGCGGTTAAAGCGCAACAAGGCAATTTAGTAGGGATCATTAATGGCTGTGTTTATGATGATAAGCTTCTAGACAATATTGATCATCAAACGGGATACGCCGGGTTATTGCGCCAAGCAGAAGACACGATAATTAAATGGCAAGCTAAGGCTAATAACGTGAGTGTATTAGACACTATTGCGCTTACCCGCATAAGTCAGTATAAGCATGCTTTATTGGCGGAGCATCAACACTCAACAGAGGTGAGTAGCCACATTTCTGATGGTGACAAACAACGATTTTTGCTCACATCAGTAGGCCGGTTGACCGAGCAAAAAGTGTTGATATTATTGCAACCTTTTAGTGCAACTCAATCAACTCAAGCCACTCAAATAGATAAAAGCCTTTCCTCAGCAAAAACGGTACTCGAAGCGGTACTTGAATCGTTAAAGAAACATCAACCCAACGGGGTGTTTATGTTGCTTGGCAGTGGTGATCTGCATATTGCTAAGGTTCTGCAAGCGACAGCAGCTCGTTATGATAATTTTGTGTTTTTACACGGTTATGATGACGCATTTTCTGAGCAACTTTATCAATCGGGCAGTTTATTCTTAATGCCAAGTTCATTTGAGCCATGTGGGATAAGTCAAATGCTGGCAATGCGGGCAGGGCAACCTTGTTTGGTTCATGGCGTAGGCGGACTGAACGACACGATTACAGATAATGTCAGCGGTTGGGTATTTAATGGTGAGACGCTTGCAGCACAAGGACAAGCTTTGGTAGAACGTGTTAATCAAGTACTCGAGTTATATGGCAGCGATACTTGGCAACAGGTGAAGCACAATGCCGCCAAACAGCGATTTAGCTGGAACGAGGTCGCTAAGCAGTATCTTGCAAAGCTCTATGTCACGAATGCTAATGATCGGTAATCACTATCAGTAAACAATATCAGTAAACACGTTCAGCCAATATTAGTCAGTTAACAAGAAGGCTTAAGCCTTGTTATCGATTAATCGTTTTCTGTTCAGCTTGATGTAATGAAAAAGCCAATCAAACATGATTGGCTTTTTGTGTTTTCAGCGTGATTATCGGCTGATTAATGCTTACTAATAAAGATTATTTAGTAGGTGTAGCGTAGATCTAAGTAATAGTAGCCACCGTTAAAACCAAATGGAGTATTGGTGAGTGGGTATACAAATATGCCGTTAAAATTATTATCCTCTGGGCGTTTCTCTGGATAAGTATCGAATAGGTTCTGTACCCCTAATGTCACTGAAAGGTTATCGGTTGCACGGTAACGAGTACTCAGATCGGTAGTCCATCTTGCACCATATTCCACTTCACTAGATGAATAACCCACGGTATATTCACCGAAATAGCTGAAACGTAAATTAGTGGTGAAGTCATCATATTGATGAGTAAAACCGATGTTAGCGGTATTTTTCGGATTGGCTTCCGTCATACGAACGACTTCAATATTATCAAATAGTTCGTCTTCTAATCCATTGAGGATAGAAGGCAAAGAGATTGACTCAATTTCAGTTTCTTTGTACGAGTAAGCAAGGTTTGCTTTTAGGTCGCCATATTCACCGAGATCAAAACCTTGAGTGATAACTAAGTCTACACCTTGGGTTTTAGTATCAACCGCATTCATAAAGAAACGCGCCGAGTCTGCATTGGTGCCTTCAAGAATGGCAGCAATGGCGGGGGAGCTTTCTTTGTCGATAGAACCTGACAAAATGATTCTGTCATCAACATTGATTTCATAAGCATCTAATGTCACTGCAAAGCCATTGTCGCCAGTGTAAACAATACCTGCACTATAAGAGTGTGATACTTCCGCTTTAAGATCGGGAATACCTAGCTCAGCTCTAACCGGTGATAACTGGTTAAAGGTACCTGACTCTCTAGGGATAAACTCACCAGTATCTGGGTCTGGATCAAAGAAAGTGGATACGTTGGTAAAATAAAGCTGTTGTACACTTGGCGCGCGAAAACCTGTATCGGTGGTTAAACGAAGTGCCACACTGTCTGTTAGCTCATAACGACCGGACAATTTCCAACTGGTATTGCTACCAAAATCTGAATAGTCTTCATAACGAACCGCCGCCGCCCAATAAAAGTCATCGGTGAGTTGGTTTTCAAGTTCGATGTACAAACCAAGGTTTGTACGGTCTTCTTCTACTTCAGACTCTTTAGTAAAACCACCAAATCCCTGGCTACCACCTGATTTATCTTGGTAATCACCTTGGATATACGATTCTTCTTGGCCAGCTTCAATTTGATAGCCACTTTCGCGCCATGTGATACCCATTGCCACGAGTAAGTCAGAGTCATTGGCAAAATCGTAGTAGGTTGAAGCATCTACATTAAGATTTAGCTCACTGGTTGATAATGTTCCAGCATCAAAGCTTGTTGGGCTGTTAGGACCAAGCGAAGCGTTAATGCTGTTTTCTACATTGTATTCAAAGCTATTACTACCAAAACCAACAGAAGAATCGATTTCCCACTGGCCCAGTTCAAACTCATAACCTGTTACCAAGGAGTAATCAATAATTTCTGGACTAATTTGTGGTAAAAATCCGTCAGGATACACTTCAATAACATTACGAGAATCCAACGCACGACGATAAAAAGCGCCTGAAGTTGAGCTGCGTTTGCTAATACCACCAAAGGCATAAAGCTTACCCTTGGTATCGAACCCTTGTTCAGCATTCAAAAATAAGCCGTAGTTGTCATAATCACTGTCGCCAACATGATGGTTTTTACGATTGAATGTGGCTTCGCGTGGATCTGGGCTGCCGTCTGCTAGCGTTGGGTATTGCTGACGTGGGTCGAGACCTGCACGGTTAGTTGAATTTTTCTGATGTGCTTCTAAAGACACATTCACAAAACCGTCTTGGCTAAAACTAAAGCCTTGATTAATGCCAACACGTACTTGCTCACCGTCGCCTTCGTAAGTTTGGCCAACTTGAGCGACAATGCTGCCACCTTCGTCGCTGTCTTTCAGTACGACGTTAATGACACCCGCAATTGCATCGGAGCCGTATAACGCAGACGCGCCGTCACGTAAAATTTCAATTCGCTTAATGGATGTCATTGGAATGGCATTAAGGTCAACGTTTGATGAACCTTTACCTAACGTGCCAGCTAAGTGAACCAATGCTGAACCATGACGACGCTTGCCATTCACTAATACTAACGTGTGATCAGGTGACATGCCTCGTAAACTTGCAGGTCGAACCGCGTCACTTCCATCGGTAATGGACGAAAATGGAAAGCTGTAGCTTGGAGCCGCAAACTGCAATGCCTTGGCAGTTTCAGTTATACCTGTCGCTTCAAGTTGTTCTGAGGTAATAATATCGACAGGAGTTGCACTGTCTGTGGCGGTACGAAGGGCGATACGCGAGCCAATTACCTGAATACGCTCTAGGTTTTTACCTTCCTCTGCAGCGATTGCTACAGGGGCTGAAATACTGGCAATAACGGCCAAAGATACGAGACTTTTATACATTAGCAATCCTGCGATAACGTTATGATTAATTTTGTAACATTATAGAGAACTTATCTCGAGCATAGATTGTTTAATGCAGGCGTAGTTAGGTCAATCAGGCATATCTCATGACACTCTGATCTAGTTAAAGGTGATAATGACTCCATTAGGATTACAATTACCCGAAAACATAAACAAACGCCTGTTAATAGTAACAGGCGTTTAACATTTTTTAATTAATGAGACTTGAGTTTTGTTAATGAGACTTAATCGCTTGATGAATTGTTAGCTGGGTAAACTGGTTTGGTGCGATTTAATCAAGGCAGCCATGGCATCTTCTGCACGAGCTTGTGCAGATGCCCAAGTGTCCGAGCGTGTCATGGTTTCAACGACTTCGTAATAACATTTAATTTTAGGTTCAGTACCAGACGGGCGAACAATGACTCGAGCGCCACCTTCTAAAGCATAAATTAATACATCACTGCTGGGTAAATCAATCGCTTGTATGCTGCCATCAGCTGCGGTGCGCAGCAGACTTTTTAAATCGTCGGTCGAGCTCACCGCATATTCACCAATTTTCACGGGTGGATGTTCGCGTAAATAGGCACCAATATTTGGCGTGTCAGCATTGAGGGCAATACTCACTTGTTTATTAAGATGAAATCCGTGTTGGCGATAAATCTGCTCGAGTTTATCCCAAATGGTTTGTCCATTATCTGCAAGCTCTGCAGTCAGTTGGGCAAAGGCCACTAATGCCGATAATCCATCTTTATCCCACACTAAGTTGCCAATGGTGTAACCGAGCGCTTCTTCATAAGCGAATAAGAACTGATTGTCAGCTTGGTGTTTGGCAATACCGACATTCATTAACCACTTAAAGCCCGTAAGAGTGGTATAGCTTTGACTACCAAACTCAGTGGCGATTTTAGACAACAGGCTTGATGACACAATAGTAGTGCCAGTGAGTTGCTGATTTTTAGGCGCATGGCTGAGTAAGTAATGGCCAAATAACACTCCAACTTGATCGCCTGTCAGCATTTGGTAGTCGCCATTTTCAGTGCGAGCGGCAACAGCAAAGCGGTCAGCATCTGGGTCGTTGGCACAAGCGAGTGTAGCGTTATGTTTTTTCGCTTCTGCAATTACCAAATCCATTGCGCCTTTTTCTTCAGGATTTGGAAAGTTTACCGTAGGAAAGTCGCCATCGGGTTCACGTTGAGCCGCAACTGAATACACTTGGGTAAAACCAGCATCATTTAATACCGTTTCAGCCATGTCGGCACCAACACCGTGCATTGCGGTGTAAGCTAAACTGACCTTGTCTTGTCCACGCTGGTATTGCAGCTCTTTAGCTTCACCTATTCCTTGGCGATAGGCTTGGTAGAAATTGTCTTGCAACCAAGTAAGTTTATCTTGTGATATCGCGTCATCTAAGGCTAAAAAGGGAATAGCCTGAGTGGCTGCGCGAGTAATTTGAGCGGCGATGCCTTTATCGTGAGGTGGAATAATTTGCGCGCCATTTTCCCAATAGACTTTATAGCCATTGTATTGTGGTGGGTTATGGCTTGCGGTAACCACAATGCCAGCCGCAGCGTTAAGATGTTTTACTCCAAAAGCGACTAACGGCGTGGCAGCAACCTTATAGGTTAAATGCACGTTAATGCCCATAGCGGTTAATACACTTGCGGCATCATGGGCAAAGGTAAAGGAATCATGACGACCATCGTAACCTATGACTACACCACGCTCGGCAGCATTGTTGATTTGCTCGAGTAAGTAAGCCCCCAGGCCGGCAGTAGTTTGGCGGATAACCAAACGGTTCATCGCCATAGGGCCAACGCCCACTTCGCCTCTTAGCCCTGCAGTGCCAAATGCTAAACGACCCGCAAAGCGCGCCGCTAGTTCTGTTTCATTGCCGTTATCAATTAACGTTTGCAGTTGTGAGCGGGTGTGTGGGTCGGGATCGTTATTGAGCCATTGGTTGATCTGATGCTGGAGATGGGTATTCATGAGTAACCTCATTGATAATCATTTTCAATAACAGTAGGAAAATACCACCGCAAGAACAAGTAAATTCGTCTCTAAGTGAATAAAAATAACAAATTGTATTCATGATTTATACGCTTAATCTACATGCTTAAACGCTATGATGTTCATATAAACAATCAGTTGTAGCTAAATATCAAACATATAAACCGTGTACATCAACTTCAAAGCTTTATATAAACTTAAAATATTTATATAGATAGGAACCTTTAGCGTCATATAGTGGCGTTGCAGCAAGAGCGTATGCCGCATACGCAAATACAAAAAGGCTTATGGATATCATCCATAAGCCTTTTATAACGCGATCAAAATGTATTTTACTTAGACAGCATAATTTTGTGGGAAAAAAGCACGTTTTGCGGCCTCATCAAATTCTGCTTTAAATTGAATATCTTTACCCATGTCTCTGGCGCGTTCAACAGCAGGACGGTTGTTGATGCTGTTAAACCAGCGTTGAACATTCGGGTAAGTGGCAAGGGCATCTTGACCTAATACATAGCCGACTTTATCAACCCAACCCCATGCTGCAATATCGACAATGCTTAATTCATCACCCACCATAAACTCACGATCATTAAGATGTGCGTCAAGTACTTGGTAATGACGCTGAGTTTCGCGTTGATAACGATTTGTTGCGTAATCTATTTTTTCAGGTGCATGGTGAGTGAAATGGACACATTGACCAGAATAAGGACCTAAACCAGAGGCGACAAACATTAACCACGATAGAAGCTCACCACGATTTTCTGGGGTTCCAGCTAATTGACCTGTTTTGTCAGCAAGGTATAAAAGAATGGCATTAGAATCGAATACACGAACGCCGTTGTCTTCAATAGCGGGTGTTTTGCTGTTTGGATTAATCGCTTTGAACTCAGCGCTATGTTGCTCACCTTTTAAGGTATCCACAGGCACGAGTTCAAACTCAAGGCCAGTTTCTTCGAGAAACAAAGCAATTTTCATTGGGTTAGGGCCTGGATGGAAATAAAATTTAATCATGTGAACTCCTTAATATGTAAGAAGTGTATTTAAGCAGGTTATGAACGAATGCTCAATGCATATTTGAACGATTGTTCATTTTTGGTGTATTCCGATAAAATATGGCTAACATTGGTTTCAAACCCCGGATTGAAGTATGAGGCAACGCTATTAAAAGTTCTGGTTTTTAGAAATATTAAGGTTGCTGACCTTTAATGACAAAAGATAATCTGAGCCTAGAATTTATCAACTCAAGTTAACAAACGAACCCAATATTGACTCGGTGAGTAAAGTATACATAGCCTGAGTTCGTTGTACTTTGATGCCTTTTAAACCTTAGATAGGCAATAATTTGAATTCAACTAATCTAGCTATTGCAGACATGCACAACTGAATCATTTCTATTCCCACCAGTCTATTGGTGACAATCTTATTAACGACCATTGGCCAACTACTCCAGTTGGAAGTGCCAGCATATTGAATGTTTTTAATATGTTTAATAAATGTTAAATTGTTGCATTTAATTTCAAATGCTATATCTTTGTTTCGTAAAAATTAAGCTTTTGCTTGGGTCAGAATATATAATAAACAAATAAATAATGGGTAAGTATCTAATTTTTAAAATGTTAGCGAAAATTCCTTATCTATTACTACGGCCTAATTATCAGCTGAATCCGGTTCTATGAAACATGGTAGACCTTTAACTATTTAGATTAATAATACTTACACTAACGGGATAAGAATATGAGCATGATTAA
The DNA here is from genome assembly GCF_014164505.1 of Shewanella sp. SG41-4. Lineage (GTDB taxonomy): Bacteria > Pseudomonadota > Gammaproteobacteria > Enterobacterales > Shewanellaceae > Shewanella. Next base: position 19,216 of record NZ_JACJFI010000025.1, read on the forward strand.
AGAGTTTAAACAGTTTGCAATCAAAGGTAATGTTGTTGATTTGGCTGTGGGTATTATTATTGGTGCAGCATTTGGTAAAATTGTCAGTGCATTAGTATCGGGGATCATAATGCCTCCAATTGGGGTTTTGTTGGGTGGTGTCGACTTTGCTGACTTAGCATTTGTTATCAAAGAAGCGGTCGGTGAAGCGCCTGCAGTTGTCATTAGTTACGGTGCATTCATTCAAACTGTTATTGATTTTGTTATCATTGCATTTGCAATATTTATGCTTGTTAGAGCAATAAATACTTTAAAGAAAAAAGAAGAAGCAGCACCAAAAGCACCACCAGCACCTTCAAAAGAAGAAGTGTTGTTATCGGAAATCAGAGATTTGTTAAAGTCGAAAGTAGAGTAATAGTTTACTTAATATCGTCTTAATATAAAAAAGCTCGCAATGCGAGCTTTTTTATATTTTATTAGTAAGTTTATTAATAAATATTAGTGATATAAAAGTTGATATGACCAATCAGTGGTTAACACTACATCCTAAATATATCATCCCATTTTAGTCTGAGCATTTAGTAATGTAAAAGTCATTACCCTAGTCTTAGTTAATAAGGATACTTAGTTAATTTAGCGAAGTGAGAATTGGAAGGATTTTACTCACTTTATCAAAGCTTTCTTGATACTCCGCATCGCAATTAGAGTCGGCAACAATACCACCACCTGCCCAGCAGTAAATGTGGTTATTTTCGGTGACCAAAGTACGAATGGTAATACTGGTGTCCATATTACCATTTTGGCTGATATAGCCGATGCTGCCGCAATAAAGATTACGTCTTGAAGGTTCTAATTCTTCAATGATTTCCATAGCGCGGATTTTTGGTGCACCGGTAATTGATCCACCTGGAAAGGCAGCGTTAAGTAAATCGAATGCTGTTTTGTGTTGTGCAAGTGTGGCAGTAACCGTGCTGACTAAATGATGCACCGCAGGAAAGCTTTCGATAGCGAATAATGTCGGCACCTTAACCGATCCCGGGGCGGCGACTTTACCGATATCGTTTCTGAGCAGGTCAACAATCATCACATTTTCGGCACGATCTTTCTCAGAAGTAATTAAAGCTGTGGCGGCTTGTTGGTCCAAAATAGGATCAAGATGGCGCGGCATGGTGCCTTTAATGGGTTTTGTTTCGATATATTTATCGTTAAGTTTAATAAAACGCTCTGGCGAGATAGATAACATGCAGTGGTTATCAACCCGCATAAAGGCCGAAAAAGGCGCTCGGTTTGCAAGGGATAAAGCACAATAAGCTTGCCATTCATCTCCTTGATATTGAGCTTCAAATCGTTGGGTTAAATTGATTTGATAACAATCACCACTCAATAAATACTGCTGCACTTGAGCAAACTTGTGTTGATACTGTTGATTATCTATCTGATTAATCCAAGCCGTAGTTAATCTGAAAGGCTCTGATGCTATCGTGTCATTGGCTGATTCTTCTGTTTTAGATTCAATTAAATTCAACTCAACTTTTAACGCGTCAAATCCACAATAGTGATAAGCATACCAAGACTTATCAGCGTAACTGTAAACTAATGAAAAATCATAAAACCCAATATTCATATCATCAAGATGAATATCTTTAATGGCAATTTGTGGCAACTTTTCAATATTTCGGCCAAGGTCATAGCCAAATGCGCCCAGGGCTCCGACACTAAATGGATGTTGGCTGTCTTGTGCTGAAGGATATAACCGCTCATGCAGTTCAGCTAATGTGTTAAATGGGTTTGCATGGCGATCTATTTCAATATTGAGTGCTTTGATGACCGGGTCTTTGGCGCAAAATCGACTGATGCCATCGCTGCTAGTTAACGTAGCAATAGGATTAAAACCGATGATGTCGAATTTGGCGTCTTGGTGCGGAGCATTAGCTGAGTCGAGTAATATCGCCCATGGCTGGTGGCTTACCAGTGAAAATAGCTGCTTAGTGTCTATTTTCCAATCCAGTTTTTGCATGAATAGTGCGTTTTTTGCCCGCGAAGACATCGATAACCCTTATCTAAAATGTGATGTAGCCCAAAAAGGATGGAAAGAGTATCATATTGGTCTTAATAGTTAATATTAAATCGATTCTAATAAAAACGATAACCATGTTAGGCCGCAATGGCTGCTGGAGCACCCCATATGTCGACGAATACCACATCTCACTCTACAACTCATTCTACAATGTCTAGTCAAGCTGTCGTGATTAAACAAGCTGACTTTATTGAAAGTATTGCTGATTCTCTGCAATACATCTCGTATTACCATCCCAAAGACTTTGTTGATGCAATGACCAAAGCTTATGAGCGTGAAGAAAGCGCTGCCGCGAAAGACGCCATTGCCCAAATTCTGATTAATTCGCGCATGTCAGCCGAAGGCAAACGCCCTTTATGCCAAGACACTGGAATTGTAACCACCTTTGTTAAAATTGGTATGTCTGTTCAGTGGGATAAAACTGACATGACGGTTCAAGAAATGGTTGATGAAGGTGTACGCCGTGCTTACACCAATCCAGATAATCCATTACGTGCATCAATAGTGTCAGATCCTGCCGGTGCGCGTAAAAATACTAAAGACAACACACCGTCAGTGGTACACATTGACATGGTTGCTGGTAATCAAATAGAAGTGATGATTGCCGCTAAAGGCGGTGGGTCTGAAAACAAATCCAAAATGGCCATGCTTAACCCGTCTGACGATATCGCAGCTTGGGTAGAAAAAACATTACCGACAATGGGCGCGGGTTGGTGTCCACCGGGTATGTTAGGCATCGGTATCGGTGGTACCGCTGAGAAAGCGGCCGTTCTGGCCAAAGAATCATTAATGGACCCTGTTGATATTCATGAGTTGATGGCTCGTGGTGCAGAGACCACTGAAGAAAAGCTTCGTTTAGACATTTTTGAACGAGCAAATAATTTAGGCATAGGCGCTCAAGGGTTGGGCGGATTAACCACAGTATTAGACGTTAAAATTAAATCTGTACCGACTCATGCAGCGTCTAAACCGGTCGTGATGATCCCTAACTGCGCAGCAACGCGCCATGTGCATTTCCATTTAGATGGCACTGGTCCAGTCGATTTAGTACCACCATCTTTATCTGATTGGCCTGAAATTACTCGTGAAGCGGGTGAAAACACTCACCGTGTCAATTTAGATACTGTCACCCAAGCTGAAATCGAAACTTGGAAGAGTGGTGATACCTTACTACTCAACGGTAAAATGCTGACTGGCCGTGACGCTGCTCATAAACGGATTCAAATGTTACTTGAATCTGGTGAAGGTTTACCAGCAGGTGTCGATTTTACCGGTAAGTTTATTTATTACGTTGGCCCAGTCGATCCAGTCGGTGATGAAGTGGTTGGCCCTGCCGGCCCAACAACGGCAACCCGTATGGATAAGTTCACTGACATGATGTTAGACCAAACAGGCCTAATGGGCATGATTGGTAAGTCTGAGCGCGGCCCAGAAACGGTTGCTTCAATTAAAAAGCACAAAGCAGTGTATTTAATGGCTGTTGGCGGCGCGGCATACCTAGTGTCGAAAGCGATTAAGAAATCACGTGTTGTCGCATTTGAAGATTTAGGTATGGAAGCGATTTACGAATTTGACGTACAAGACATGCCTGTAACCGTGGCTGTAGATACCAATGGGGTGAATGCGCACGAAACTGGCCCAGCGATTTGGAAAATTAATATCGCTAACAGTAAAGCTAATAAGTAAGCCATCGATAACATTGTGCTTACACATAAGCGATAAGTGTCAATGTGATTAAACGCTCGGGTTTACAGCTTTTTACAAAAGGCTTGTTGCCTGAGCGTTTTGCTTTGGTTAGTCTGCAATATACATTTTATGATTACGTTGTATATTGGCTGTATTTTGGCCTAAACGTAATACGTTTTACTTAAACAACTGAGACATGATAACAATGAAAAAGTCTTCTGTATTATTCGCACTGATTGCTGCTGGCATGGCAACATCAGTGTCTGCGGCAGAGCCCGCAGCTTTTAATGTTCAGCAACTGGTTAACTTAAATAAATTGCACTCAGCGGCCGTATCAAATGATGGCAAAACCATGGTGTACGGCGTAAAAGTGGTTGATGACAAAGGCGAGGGCAACTCTGATCTTTATCTTCTCGACTTGAACGATAAAAATGCTAAGCCAAAGCAACTTACCTCGGCCGCAGGCACTGAACACGATGTCAGCTTTTCGCCAGATGGAAAATCGATTTATTTCCTCGCCACGCGCTCCGGAACCAGTCAATTGTATCAATTGGCCCTTGATGGCGGAGAAGCTATCGCAGTTACTGATTTACCGTTAGACATTAATGGCTACAAATTGTCTAACGACGGTAAGCAAGTCGTTATGACTCTGCGGGTATTTCCAGAGTGTAAAGACTTAGCGTGTTCAAAAGACAAGTTTACAGCCGAAGCGGAACGTAAAAGCACTGGCCGCGAATACAAGCAGTTGATGGTACGCCATTGGGACACGTGGGAAGATAACGCACGTAACCATTTGTTTGTCGCCTCGCTTAATGGCAACAAAATTACCACAGCAACAAACGTTACAGCGGGCCGTGACACTGAAACACCGCCTAAGCCATTTTCTGGTATGGAAGAGGTTACCTTTACTGCAGACGGTAAGTACGTTGTTTATAGCGCTAAAGCGCCGAGCCGCGATCAAGCTTGGACAACTAATTACGATTTATGGCAAGTACCTGTAGCTGGCGGTGAAACGGTTAACTTAACCCCAGATAACCAAGCATGGGATGCCCAGCCAACGTTCTCTGCCGATGGCCGTTATCTTGCTTATTTAGCCATGACCAAGGCGGGTTACGAAGCTGATCGCTCCCGCATTATGTTACGTGACAATGTTACAGGTCAGGAAAAAGAAGTCGCACCATTATGGGATCGCAGCGCGAGTTCATTAAATTTTAGTGCCGATGGTCGTACTTTGTATGTGACAGCACAAGATCTTGGGCAAGTGACCATTTTTGAAGTGAACACTCAGTTTGGTGATGTTCGCCCTATTTACAACCAAGGCAGCAATAGCCTAGTGGCTGTGACCAGTAATCGTCTCATTTTCAAGAAGTCATCATTAGTTGAACCTGGCGATTTATTCAGTGTGTCACTTGAAGGTGAACAACTTAAACAGCTAACTAACGTCAACAGTGAAAAATTAGCAGATATTAAGTTTGGTGATTTTGAGCAGTTCAACTTTAAAGGTTGGAATGACGAAACCGTTCATGGTTATTGGATCAAACCCGTTAACTATGAAGAAGGTAAAAAATACCCAATAGCTTACCTGGTACACGGTGGCCCACAAGGCTCATTTGGTAACAGTTTCAGCAGCCGCTGGAATGCTCAGTTATGGGCGGGTGCAGGCTATGGCGTAGTGATGGTCGATTTCCATGGTTCTACTGGTTATGGTCAAGCGTTTACTGACTCTATTGGCAAGGATTGGGGTGGTAAGCCGCTTGAAGATCTTAAAAAAGGTATGGCAGCGGTTACCGCGCAGCAACCTTGGTTAGATGCTAACAATGCATGTGCACTAGGTGGTTCTTACGGTGGCTATATGATGAACTGGTTCCAAGGTAAATGGAACGATGGCTTCAAGTGTTTAGTCGACCATGCTGGTTTGTTTGATATGCGTTCTATGTATTACGTTACAGAAGAATTATGGTTCCCTGAATATGAATTCGGTGGCCCATACGATCAAAACAAAGAGTTATATGAAAAGTTTAATCCAGTAAATTATGTTGAAAACTGGAAAACGCCAATGCTCGTCATCCATGGTGAAAAAGACTACCGTGTGCCATATGGTCAAGGTCTTGCTGCATTTACCTTTATGCAGCGTAAAGGTATTCCTTCTGAGCTATTGGTATTCCCTGATGAAAATCACTGGATCTTAAATCAAGATAACTTACAGCAATGGTACAAGAATGTACTCGGCTGGATGGATCGTTGGACAGCACAATAGTGTTTGTACTTTCTCTGTAGAAGACCATGTTAAAGCCAGTACAAAAATAAATGGCGTAGTCCTCAACACAGATTTACCTTCATAAGTTAATTAAAAGAGATGTTGCTACTGGCAACATCTCTTTTTTGTTCCTAAGCTATTGTAGCTTCGGATATTTGGTCACGCACATTTCAATTTTGCCAGTAACGAGATTGACTCATAAGTAAAGATGATGCCGGAGTCGATATCAATACTGCTTACGGATAAAACCCTTCTACAATCTATTGATAATAGTGTTACTGGTAAAGTAGTGATCTTAAGCACATAAAAATTTATGCTTATGTTAGTATTTTTCATCATAAGGCTATTCATATGTCGCTCAATCACCTGTAGGTTAAGCACACATAAACCAGTTTTTAAGCTTTGCTAGTAGGTTAAATAACCAAGTAGAGATCAAATAGCATTATTTTTTGAAATAAAATAACAAAAAATGCAGGTTTACGTTAACTGCTATTATAATTTTAAAATACAGAAAATAGCTGTTGGATTAGTTTTTGTATGGTAAAACGGTCTATCAAATATAAAAAAATTCATTTGGGGAATGGCAGTGTTTCAGCTACATTAGCGCCCTCAGAATCATGCTTCAAATCGGGTAATATTAAGAGGGTGTAGTTAGTGGATTTTATGCTTTATATCAAGTTCTTTTTAGGACTGTTAGCCATCATTAACCCAGTAGGGTTATTGCCTGTATTTGTTAGCTTAACCAGTCATCAAACTGATGTTGAGCGTAGGCATACCAACCGAGTGGCAAACTTTGCCGTAGTGGTCATTTTATTAGTCACTATGATAGCAGGTCAGCATATTCTCAGTATGTTCAGTATTTCACTTTCTGCATTCCGTATTGCCGGTGGTAGCCTGATTTGTATTATTGCGATGTCGATGCTGCAAGGTAAAATCAGTGAAGTAAAACGCAACCAAGAAGAAGATCGTGAGTCTTCAGGTATGGAGTCTGTTGCGGTTGTACCTTTAGCATTACCATTAATGGCTGGACCTGGCGCGATTAGTTCAGTAATTGTTTTTGCGGCAGAGCACAACAAAATGATCAATTTTGTTGGGATGTTCTTAACCATTGTGACATTAGGCCTTGTTAGCTGGGCTTTATTCCGCATCGCACCAGTATTGTTTAAATTATTGGGTAAAACCGGCATTAACGTTATTACTCGTTTGATGGGACTATTAATGCTGTCTTTGGGCATTGAGGTTATTGCCGCTGGTGTTAAAGGGCTTTTTCCGAGCTTAATAGGTTAGTTAGCTTGTTAGTTGCTGTGCATTTGTGCAAACGCTTGATAGTGGGCTTTTTTAGCTTGACCCGCTATCATCATTTGCGTAAAGTACGCCTCGATTAGCACTGCCGCGGTTAGTATTAAGTGGTTTTGTATTATTGAGAGGTAATTATTCCACTTAATAGAATCAAATATTAAGTACTGCCTTTTTATCTGATGACTTTTAATGGTAAGGATAAAAAGTAAGTCACAAATTGGTGAGCTGGCTGAGTGGCTGAAGGCGCACGCCTGGAAAGTGTGTTTAGGTTTATCCCTAACGAGAGTTCGAATCTCTCGCTCACCGCCATATTATGAAAAAAGACGTCTTCGGACGTCTTTTTTCATTTGTGTTTTAATACAATACTGACAATTTGAGTGATGCTTCGTCTCGCCGTTGTCTAATATGACTTTATATTAACGAGGTGTTAGCGCTTGTTATGCGTAGCCTCTATAATGCTTTATTCTTGTTTTACTACTGAGACCCACTTTCATGCCTTTTTCGACACTTGGATTACGCGACACGATTGTCAATGCCCTACATGAAGTGGGATACAGTCAGCCGACACCTATTCAACAACAGACTATTCCGGTTATTTTAAAGGGTAAGAACCTGCTCGCCGCTGCGCAAACGGGCACCGGTAAAACCGCAAGTTTTGTTTTGCCAATATTACAACGCTTAGCCGACACTGAAACCCAGCGTGCAAAACGTATTCGAGCGTTGATTTTAACCCCAACTCGCGAACTCGCAGTGCAAGTTCACGCCAACGTAGTTCAGTACGCCAAGCATTTATCGTTAACCTCTATCGCCATTTATGGTGGGGTTGATGAGAAGCCGCAAAAACAAGCCTTAATTGATGGTGTGGATATTTTGGTGGCGACACCAGGACGTTTACTCGACTTATATACCCAACGTGCTGTGCACTTTGATGAAGTTGAAGTGTTGGTGCTTGATGAAGCCGATAGAATGCTCGACATGGGCTTTATCGAAGATATTAATAAAATCATCGATAAATTACCTTCTGAACGTCAGAGTTTATTGTTTTCCGCGACATTATCAAACCAAGTGCGTGCGTTAGCTAAAACGGCCATTAAACGTCCTGTGGAAATTTCGGTGATTGCTGATCGCGATTCTGCACCGAAAATCGAGCAGTGGTTAACGACGGTTGATAAAGATAAAAAATCAGCTTTATTAAGTCATTTAATTAAAACCGAAGAGTGGAACCAAGCGCTAATCTTTATCGAAACCAAGCAAGGTGCCGCTAAATTAGTCAGTCAGCTTGAAAAGCGTGATATTGCTGCAGAGTGTATTCACAGTGGCCGCAGCCAGCCGGTGCGTGAACAAATTTTAGCTGATTTTAAATCGGGTAACATTAAATACCTTGTGGCTACCGGCATTGCGGCGCGCGGTATTGATATTGACGATTTATCTCGTGTTGTTAATTATGATTTACCTTATCCGGCCGATGACTATATTCATCGTATTGGTCGTACCGGTCGTGCCGGCGCTGCTGGTGTTGCTATTTCTTTTGTGTCTAATGATGATTTTAAAAACCTGTGTATGATTGAAAGCCGTTTAGGGCATTTAATTGAACGTAAAGAAATAGCGGGGTTTGAACCATCTAAGCCTATTCCTATTTCGGTGTTGAATTTTATCCCAAAAAATCGTCAGCATAAATCAACCTCAGCGACAGACCGACCTACGCTGAGTTTGGGCAAGTCGAAAACAGCTTCTGCTGACTTTAGAAAAACCAAACCATCTAAAGCGCCTGCTACGACTAAAGGTAATAAACCTAATCCGTGGAACATTTAAACTGATTAGGTAAACGATTAACTCAGTTATCGTATTGGTGATTAAAGCGGAATTTATATTCCGCTTTTTTGTGTGGATTGTTCAAGGCAAGGGCAGTTTGGCGGCAATACAAATTGAATAGCTTTTGGGAGTACTTCAAAACGCATTTTTTGGGTTGGATAAGGTTCGCCATCTAAATTAAGCGGTAACGTGATAGGGAAATCAATTTCTAACCAACGGGTTTGAAAGTGATAACAAAACTTAGCTTGATGACTCATGGCTTGTATTTCATCTAACACCACCGGGATATCAAAGGTTGAAAATGACTTCAACAGGGTAATATCCATCAAACCGTCATCAATTAATGCATTGGGTGCCAGCATTTGGCCACCGCCAGCCTGCTTATTATTGCAAATGGCGCCTACCACAATATCACCATTAAACGTGCCTTTTTCGGTGGTAATACTGCCCTGATAAGGCTTAAAGCCTAATGCTTTTGCCAATCCGACTAAGGTATAAGCGCCGCCACCAAGAAAGTCTTTTAACTCTGTTGGGGTTTCTGCGGTGACTTGCGCGCCAAACCCGGCGACTGCGGCATTAATAAAATAATTATCGTTGGCTCGAATGATATCAATAGGATAGCTGTCGCCATTAATAGCCAGTTCCAAAGTGGAGTGGATATTATTGCTAATCCCACACGCAGTGGCAAAATCATTTGCAGTGCCTAATGGCAGCACGGCTATTTCGAGCTTTTGGTCTTGCTGAGGTTGTTGCATCACAGCATTAACTGCCTCATTAAGTGAGCCATCCCCGCCACCAATAACGACCCGGCCGACATTATCGGCTATGGCTTCACTGATAAAACGCAGCATGTCGGCGCTTTCCCAGGAGACTCGAACATCAACAGTATGACCTTGTTCGCGCAAAGCCATAACCGATTGTCTGATGTCTACATTTGAGGCTTTTTTACCATTAAGCAGTAATCTGATATGAGTTGTGGGCATCGTTAAGATCTCTGTTAGTTAGTGTGGTCACAGCCATGTGTCTAAAAATGTGTTTCTAAGTTTCATGTCGTTGAGCGATGCTCTATTTTTATGTCACAAAAGATGTCTGCTTGCTGTAAAACAGTGACGAAAATGATTAACTAATTATAATTGTAGTAGGATGTTTTTCTAACCCGTTTATGCGCTACAAAAATCTATCTTCACGCAAGCGATATGCATCAAACAAAACGTTTATACAGACTAAAAAATAATAACAATTTAAGGGATAACTAATGAAAAAATCTTTACTTCCTTTGGCGGTTTCTTTTGCCTTGGCCGGATTGGTCGGCTGTAGCGATGACTCGGTTAAGCAAAGTCCTCAAACAAAGGCTGTTACTGCAGAGGCTAGCACAACTAGTGCTGCGGCAGCATTAAACTTTAATCAATATTCACAGCAGTTTATTGATGAATTGTGGGTATTATCGCCAACTTGGGCGTTGTACAGTGGCAAACATGTTAACGATGGCTATTTAGATATCCCTAATCAAGCTAGTCGCGACAAAACGCTAGAATTTGTTAAGCAACAGCAAATGGCATTAGCCCAATTTGATCCACAGTCATTATCTGCTAACGAGTTAATTGATTATAAATTACTGAGTAATTTAGTTGAATCAATGCAATGGGAAATTACACGCTTTAAAGGTTGGCAATGGGATCCGTCTAATTACAATGTTGCCGGTGGTTTTGCGCAAATCATTAATGAAGACTTTGCCCCGTTAGATGAACGCTTAACCTCTGTGATT
>NZ_JACJFI010000260.1 GCF_014164505.1 Shewanella sp. SG41-4
CATCCTGTGGTTGGCAGCGTGGTACCTACTTTTGCAATGGCGTTAATGGTGGTATCGAATTCGCTGAGTTATGCCTCTGCACTAGCAGGTGATTTATTATGGTCATTTGCAGTATTGCTGCACATCAGCTTTTTGGTCGGGTTTATTTATCATCGCAGTAAGCACTTTTCGTTATGCCATATGGTGCCTAGCTGGTTTATTCCGCCCATTGGTATTGTGGTGGCCGATGTGTCATTTTCTGGCAATATTCATTTAGCGTGGGTTGCTCATGCCGCGTTGATTTTTGGCATGTTAAGTTATGCCATAATGTTACCTATGATGATTTATCGTCTTATATTTACAGAACAAATCCCAGATGCAGCCAAACCCACTTTAGCGATTTTAGCGGCTCCAGCAAGTTTATCTTTGGCGGGCTATTTAACGGTAATTGAACAACCATCGCCGGTTATTGTTGGGCTATTATTTGGTATTGGGGTGTTAATGACCTCGATTATCTATTTATGTTTTTTCAAACTGATGCGTTTACCCTTTAGCCCCGGCTATGCCGCGTTTACGTTTCCGATGGTGATTGGGGCAACGGCATTATTTAAAATGTCTGTTTGGATGGAAAGTGTTGGCATGGCAGCGGAATATGTACAGCAAATTAATGCATTAGCTGAATTTGAATTGCTTGTTGCTACCGTGGTTGTCAGTTATGTTTGTCTGCGATATCTGCATTTTTATCAGCCAAGCAAAGTATTGGCGGTGAATCCATAAATGAGCGCATTATCATGACCCCAGCAATTGAGATAGCCAAAAAGCATAAAATCGATTTTGAAGTACATGAATACCATCATGATACTAATAGTGAATCTTATGGTTTAGAAGCAGCGCAAAAATTGTGCGTGCCAACGGAACAAGTGTTTAAAACCTTGGTGGTGAGTTTAGATAATCAAGCGCTGGTGGTTGGGGTTGTGCCAGTGTCGTCGATGTTGAGTATGAAGTTAATCGCCAAAGCTGTGGGCGCTAAAAAAGCCCACATGGCAGAGGCGTTAGTCGTTGAGCGTTCTAGCGGTTATGTACTAGGAGGTGTGAGTCCGTTAGGGCAAAAAAAACCTTTGCCGACGATTATCGATATTTCTGCACAGCAGCATCAACGTATCTACATTAGTGCTGGCAAAAGAGGCGTAGATATTTCGTTAAGCCCTGCTGATTTACAACGGTTATTGAACGCCACGTTTGCTGATATTTGTGCCCAACGTTAATGTCTATTTGCCGTTAACTGGCCGATGGCATTATTAACCTAATAGCATTTCGTTGCAAAGAGTTCGCCGTAATCAACTCGCCCTTAAGCAATACGTCTCAAGCATACCATCGTAAAACATCTGTTTTCGAACGAGTTAGTCTCAAACTATTTAGTCTCAAAATCACTAGCCTCAAAATCATTAATCTCAAATCATTAGCCTCAAAAGAATGAGTGTCGAGCTATTCAAGTTCAAACTCTAGGTTTTACCTTCGTTCAATAGCACCCATCATTATCAATTTATTTTGGCTTTAAACTCTGCTTGGGTATTAGGATTGGCTTTTTGATACCAATAATCGAGCATTCTACTGACTTCTGCTTGGTTGATATCTTCAGTTTTATTAACCTGAGTGTCGGCGGTATTGTTACTTGCGGTAACCTCAGTCGTTTTTGCGACTGGTACTATTGCTACTGGTACTACTGGTGCTATTGGTGCTACGGGCGCAGCAGTCGGTGTATTTTTGTTGATACGTTTAGCTGATGCAATTGCAGCTATGGCACCAGATTTATTATATAGCGCGATTTCTTGAGCAAAATCACGGCCAATTTGTAAGCCTGATTTCATCAGTTTATCTTGAGTAAATACAATGCTTTTACCCGTATTGTCGGTTAACGTTATAGTGGGTTGATCATTAAATTGAGTGGCGCGCGAGGCTGAGTTAATAGTCGGCAATGTGAGTTGATAGTTTTGCTCGCTGGCCTGAAAACGCAAGATAACAACATCAGAAACAAAATCATTTTGGCTGCCATTATCTCGATAACGGGCTTGATAGCGAAAAGCGATTTGTTGCATGTTATCGGGCATGCTTAAGTCCAGTTTTACACTAGATTGCTGTTGTGAGGCTTTACCATTAACTAATACCGTTTCGGCTCTGTCTGGCAGTTGTAAACTGGCGGCGATGCCCATAGGGCTAAGAGTAAGACAAAGTAACGCGATGATATGACGCATAGTATGTTATTCCATTGATATTGATGAACAATTTTGTTTGTTATGTGTAAGCACAATAATTGCTTATTTACTTCATTGCTTAATGGGTAATAAATGCTGGTCGGTAACGCTCTGGCAGTTCAAAGGTTTTTAGCATGTTGCTTAATGGGCAAACAAAACGGAAATAACACGATGTCAGTGCAAGGTCGGGCGAGTGCTCGTCGCCATTGCCATGCAAACGGTCGCCCACAACGGGGTGGCCTAAGCTTGCCATATGAATACGAATTTGATGCTTACGACCCGTGTCTATTTTTACCTGTACTTTGGATTGATTCAATTCTGAGTTGTAGGTCAGTAAGGTGGCGTGGGATAACGCCGGTTTATTATCGACTGGAGTATTAATGGTAACGGGATCGCTCGGAAACTCACCTTCAACAATCACTTGATAGTACTTTTCTAATTCGCGAGTTTCAAACAGCTTAGCAATAGCGGCAGTGGCTTTTTTACTGTGTCCCAATACTAATAATCCGGTGGCAGCACGGTCTAGGCGATGAATAATAAAGGCATTGCGCTGTGGCTGCATATTTAATTCAGCATAGCGATTAATGGTGGTGTGATCGCTCCACTTTGAGCCCTGGCAACGCATACCATAGGGCTTGTACCAAATGCTGTAGTCAGCTTCATCAAACAATAACTCAGCGGGTGTGACTTGTTCGTCTAAAATGTATTGATTGTAATAGAGATGCAGTTTGTCACCGGGTTGCAAAGGCTTTTTTGCACGGCGAATACGATTAGTTTGTTTACCATGGCTGTGCCAGATAGCACCTTTTTGCATAGCATCTTTCAATACTTGCTTGCTCAGGCTACTGGCTTGCGCCAAAAGCTCAATAGCGTCAGTACTGTGCTCGGTAATATCAATATGGTATTCGGTTTTATCGGCCATCATTTGGTTAACTCTAACAATGCAGTTTATCAGCAGTAAATAACGCTAAATGTTACCTTATTTAGCGCTTCAATGTTGATTAGTTAATGAAACTTTCTCTTCGCTTAAGTATCTATGTATCATCTGTCGTAAAGTTGTTTTAGCATAACGCGACAAAACACCATATCAATCTGGAGTAGGTAATTTGGAACACATCGTTTGGGATTTTGATCCTATATTAGTCTCGTTTATGGGATTAACCGTACATTGGTACGGCGCGCTTTTTGCGTTGGCTATAGCCACTGGTTTTCAGGTGATGAAGCACTTTTACAAAAAAGAAGGCTTAGATGTTGAGTCTCTTGATAACCTATTAGTGTATTGCGTTATTGGCATTATTGTTGGGGCTCGTTTAGCTCATTGTATTTTTTATGACCCTGGGTATTACTTTGCTCATCCGCTGAAGATATTTGCGATTTGGGAAGGCGGCCTTGCTAGCCATGGCGGCGGGTTAGGAGCGATATTGGGTCTGTATTTTTACCAACGTAAAGTGAAGTTACCGTTTTTGTTTTTACTCGATCGTTTAGCTATTGCGACAGCCATATTTGGCTTTTTTGTGCGTATGGCGAACTTTGCTAATTCAGAAATTTTGGGCGAACCCACTAATCAGCCATGGGGCATTATTTTTAAACGTATTGATATGTTGCCGCGCCATCCTGCGCAGTTATATGAATCGTTTGCCTATTTATTAATATTTATCGGCTTATTCGCCATTTATAAATACACCAATATGAAGCAAAAACACGGCGCTATCTTTGGTTTGTTTTTGGTATTGGTCTTTACTGCGCGTATCGCGATTGAAAGCGTGAAAGTCAGCCAGGCGGCATATCATGAGTCAATGCTCAGTGCCGGCCAGTGGTTAAGCTTACCGTTTCTATTTACTGGCATTGTGTTGCTTGTTATGGCTTACCGTAAACGCACTTAGTATGCTTACAAACTGAAAGTGATATCCAATAAAAACGTCCTATTGCTACTGCAATAGGACGTTTTTTTATGAGTAATCTGAGTCAGGCTTTAATGCCTTTTATTTGGTATTACATTCCAGCAGGTAAGTACTTAAAGCGCTTCATTTGTTCGTAATGGGTATCCACAATCTTTTGTACTTGTTCTGGCGTCAGTTTGGTTTTCCACTGATGCTTGCCACCATTTCTAAAGAAGGCATTAGCATTTTCGTGTTTTTCAACAAAGCCCCGTTTGGTTTCTTGGGCTTTTAGTTGAGCAAAAGATGAATGCTTAATGGCATTTTTCAGGCGAACAGGGTCTTTTTTCAAACCTAAAAAGGATTCTACTTTACGGAAGACCTTTTTAGGATCATCTAGCATATCCTCATAGCGTAAAATCAGCTTTGAGGCGTCATCGGCAGTCCAACTAGACACATGCATAGACCAAGAGGTAATAATTTGTGGCACATGCGGTGCTTCATTTGGCGTACCAGTCATTTCTTCTGCCATATAAGCTATGGCTTCATCGATGCTGTAATCAAAGTAATTGGCCATTGAAATTGCCACATCTAGCGGGTTACGAACCACATAAATCGCCCCAGATGTGACTAGGGAATTATGCAGTGGATGACCGTTGTATTCGCCTAGGTAGTTGTGGGTTTTTACAAATGTGGTGCCATTAGCTTGATGCGCAATATCAGCCTGAACTTGTGGCCGCAATACACTCACCTCTTCTAACGTCAGCTCAGTGGTGGCAGCTTTGTCTTTTGGTAAATAATGCTGGTAACGATGCGCGGCCGACTCTGCTGTCGAAATAGTGTGCATGGTATTAATATCAATCGGTTGATCTTGATTTTGAATATAGTTTTCTAAAAATGCGCGTACCCAAGTGTTACCCGATTTAGGGTAAGAGGCCACCCAAAGTATGTTTCCCATCCGTAATCCTTTGTTATTATTTTTACGTCGTTCAATGCAGTAAAACTACCGATAATTGTGCAAAATGGCAAGTTTACTGGGGTGTTTGTATAGGGATTAAACTGTGATTAAAACGACGATAATGTCACTCAATGTAAACGTTGTAATGGATTTCAAGCTTCATAGCGCATGGTTTATTGTGAAGTGCTGACATAAATTGCTGACATTAATTGCTGACATTAATTGCTGACGTTAATTGCTA